>RXIL01000111.1 GCA_004212085.1 Candidatus Methanolliviera hydrocarbonicum | reverse complement strand
TCAAAGATTTGCGCTTACTTCGATTTGGTGCACGCAAAATGAAACATTTTGCTGTGGAACATTTTCACATACAAATCAAAGATTCGCATACATTTCAAATCACTTTACAAATAACTTTTTTGCCTCTCTGGAAGTCTCCATCAAGACCAGAACATCGCCCATTTTTATGGGACCAAGAACATTTCTCGTTACTATTCTCCCTTTGTTTCTGCCATCCAGAACTTTACACTTCACCTGGTGGGCCTCCCCGTGCATCCCTGTTCTGCCTACGACCTCAATTATTTCCGCCGGCGTGCCATCATCATCTGCCATAATCAAGCCTCACGTTTCTTTAATGAGTCGATCGTCTTTATGATCTTTTCTATTGAACTCTTCCCTTTGCCGACATCTACAATAGCAACTGCCGCAGAGGATATATTTACTCCACAAGAAGCCCCAAGCTCTCTCTTACTTTTGACGTATATATATGGTGTCTTCTTCTCTTCGCAAAGCGGTGGAAGATGTGCAACGATCTCTTCCGGCTCAACATCCTCGCTTATATATACCAGCTTAGCCAGTCCTCTTTCTATCATCTTGGTAACCTCGTTAGTGCCCTTCTTTATCTTTCCCGTATCCCTTACCAACTCTAACGCCTCTAACGCACTATTCTCCAAATCTTTTGAAACATCAAACTTAACATATATTGGCTTCGCCATCTTTAACCTCCTTCAAGGCATATGAAACTGTTCCACAGCAAAATGTTTCATTTTGCGTTATCCCAAAAATCGAAGATTTTTGAGGAATTTGGTTGCATAACAGTAGATATGCCATCATTATTCATCGGTCTATAAGACCCAGACGAATTGGACTTTATCGTCTCATCTTCCCCTATATTATATTTTTCCTTGAGTTTGGTTCCAACCTGACACCGTCAAATGAGATCTCTACGGGTATGGGAACGCCGCCCGCCATTTTTATGGCAGTTGAGACCTCTTTTTCTCTCCCGGAGGAAAGAGCGAAGATGCAGCCTCCTCCTCCCGCCCCGGTAATTTTGGCACCAAGTGCACCGGCAAGGAGAGAAGCATTGACTAAATTCGAGAGAGAAAAAGAAGAGACCCCGAGTGCTTCCAATAAGCCGTTATTCAAATTCATTAAATCTCCCAACTCGTTCTCGTTTAGATCACCGGATTCATCGCAAATCTTCGATTTGCGAGTTTCAAATCGTCGATTTGAAGCATCTAAAATAATCTTAGCTCTCTCCGATATATCTCCGATAACGTCGAATATGTGGTCTATGATCTTCGGATATTTTTCTCTTAAATGAGAGACGTTTGATATCATATTCTTCGTTGAAGAGGGGCTACCGGTGTATCCTATAACTATACTCAAAGGATTTATCTGCTGACGATCAAATCTTCCATCCCTGTAATAGATCGCACCGCCATAAGTCGATACGAAAGGATCGATGCCGGAAGATGCACCCTGAACTTTGCTCTCCACCTCCCGCCCCAATCTTGCGATCTCCTCTTTTCCTAAATCCACCCCCAACAAAGTGGAGACGGACTTGATCGTTGCTACGGATAGCGCCGCAGAACTGCCAAGACCACCACCCACCGGTAATTCAGAATCGATCGTTACATCTATTCCTTGCTTTTTCATCCTCTTCGTACCAATAACAAGCTCTATCGCGTGTTTTACATATTCTATAGAGGACTCTGTCTTATCTTCACTGAAAATCTGAATACCTGAATCTATCCGTCGAGATTTAACATAAATTCTCTTAGTTATCGCGGCTGCGATGGCAGGCTTTCCATATACCACCGCGTGTTCGCCAAATAGTATTACCTTTCCTGGCGCAGATGCAATTACCATTAAAACTCCTAAATAAATAGCCCGGAGCGGATTCGAACCGCCGTCAGAAGATCCAGGGCCTTCCATGATTGACCGCTACACTACCGGGCTCTTCACGAGAAACCTATCGGTTTCTTCACTTCCCAGGTCCCACCTACGGTAGGACTTTCGATACGACTTCGGTATTTCAATTTTGATCTCTCTTGTTATTATCTGTTTCTCCATTCTATCCCTTACGTGGTGTAAGTATCCCAATATAGTCATAAACTCTGGGACTTACCACACAACTATGACAGAAGGGCTTACTCGGATACTCCTTCCTCTCCACCAATACCGTATCCAACCCGTGACTTCGCGCACGTCTTCGCCGTGCTCAAAAACCTTCGGTTTTTGGCATGTGAAAATGTTCCATTTTCACTGCACGAAATCAAAGATTTCGTTGCATATCAAAAATCTTTGATTTTTTAATACCACCGAGCCACCTGCCCCCCCCCACAACAACTACATCACAATTTATTTTTCTCATCTTTATCACATCCTAATAGAGGATGATCTTTCTTAAACGTTTCTCGATCTTACTTTTTATTTTTTTCTCTTGTTTTTAATGTGCTGCCGAAGGTGCACGCAGGATGAAAGGGTGCCCACCCTTCTATATCTGGCGTGCGATCTCTGCCCCTTCCCGAATGGCATCCAGCGCTTTTCTGGGTTTGGAGGAATCTCCGATCAGATACAACTCTGAGATTTTGCCGGATAATGCATCGTACAACCCTCTATTTGATCTCGTGCCGACCGAAAGAACGATTCCATCTCCTTCGATAAACCCTCTTTTGCCGTCTTCTTCGACGATCAATCCACCCTCGACGATCTCGACCGCCTTAGTCCCCGTTTTAATATCTATCTTCGCTTCTCTTATCCTCTTCTTGACGATCCACCTTGTTGTCCTTCCTATATCTGCTCCAACCTTCCCAAGCATCTCTACGATCGTCACCTTCTTACCCTTTCCGGCTAAAAATAACGCGACATCGCATCCGACCCCTCCACCACCCATTATAACAATATTCTCTCCATCCACCTCTCTTCCTCTTAAGATATCAAATGCCGTAATAACGTTATCTCTATCCACCCCGGGCACGCCTGGTATGATTGGTGAGGCTCCTGTGGCGACGATCACCACGTCTGGATTTTCCCTCATTATAAGATCCGGAGTTACATCTCTTCCAAACTCGATCTCCACATTTTTTCTCAACTGGGTGAGATAATACCTTGGTATATTTGCAAATTCTTCCATCTCTGGCCATGCAGAGATCAAGTTTATCTGTCCTCCCAACCGGTCATCTTTTTCGTATAACGTTACGTTGTGCCCTCTCAATGCGGCAACCCTCGCTGCCTCAGCACCTGCTGGCCCTCCGCCAACGACAATCACCTTTTTGGGATCTTCTACGGGTTTAATCTTATATTCTTCCTCATTCCCAACGGCAGGATTCACAACGCATGTTATGGGCAGACCGCTGAAGACATTATCAAAACAACCTTGATTACATGCAATACACGTTCTTATCTCATCATAACGTCCCTCTTTTGCCTTGTTGGGCAGTTCAGGATCGGCGATTAGGGGTCTTGCCATCGCGATCAGATCTGCTTTTTTCTCCTTCAGAATATTCTCGGCGAGTATGGGATCATTGATTCGATGGGAAGCGATTATGGGGATATTGACGACGTCTTTGATCCCCTTTGCCAAATATATGAAATTACCACGCGGAACCATCATCGACATCTGATCGACTCTTGATTCGTGCCAGCCGACGTTCACGTTAAGTGCATCGACGCCAGCATCATCTAGGGCTTTTGCAATTATTTTCTGCTCGTCTAACGTGTTCCCCCCATCCACAAATTCGTTTCCAGAGATCCTACAGAGTATTGGGAAATTATCGCCGACCTTCTCCCTCGTCTTCTCTATTATCTCCAATAAAAATCGCATCCTCTTCTCGATACTTCCCCCATAACGGTCGGTTCTCTTGTTCGTGCAGGGGGAGAGAAATTGGGAGATCAAATATCCAGTTGCGGCTATAAATTCTACACAGTTGAATCCTGCCTTCTTCGTCCTAAGGGCACCTTCTGCAAATTCATCTTCGATTTTTTCTATCTCCGGAATCGTTAGCGCCCTCGGTCTCTGCCTCGTGAATATCGGTGCGGGTATATCCGAGGCTGAAACGATATGATCGCCGGGGAAGAAAGAATACCTTCCGGGATGCCATAATTGTAATCCGATCTTCGTTCCATATGCTTGAACTGCTCCTGAAAGATCTTTCAATTCCGGGATGAACTCATCGCTGTATATATTGACGTAACTTGGCTCGTTCTCGTCGATGCCTGTAGGCCCAATGAAGATCAATCCCACACCACCTTTTGCTCTCTCTACGTAGAAATTTTTCAATCGATCATCCGTAAAGAAACAACCGATGCTTGGCATCACGATTCTATTTTTAAGTTCCATACTTCCTATTTTTGTATCTTCAAACAAGATTCCCATTTTTTTCCTCCATTGAGGTACGCCCCGCTCTTTACATCAAAACCTGAGACTCTTTTATATGTCTCTCCGGGCGCATTTATAAACTTTGGTGGTATTTCTAATATTTAAAAACTATGATAGACCGCCGCGACGAGAAGATTCCCCTCGATAGAAAGTATTAAATAATATTAACGTTTACGTTAACTGAACATGGCTAACCGTGAGAGAAAAAAGAAATATAGCATTTCAGAGTTTGCCACCCAATTCGATATCAGCCCGAGAACGATACGGTACTATGAGGAGAAAGGGTTGTTATCCCCAGAGAGAAGCAGCTCAAATCACAGGTTTTACACGAAAAGAGACAGAGCTAGACTGAAATTGATATTGAGAGGTAAAAAATTTGGGTTCACACTTGCTGAGATCAAAGAGATGGTGGACCTATACAATGATGACCATACGGAGAAAAAACAGATTCTTAGAACACTTGAATACGGAGATGAGAAGTTACAGGAGATAGAGGAGAGAATACAAGAGCTACAGATGATCAAGGAAGATATGCTCAACGTTAGAAATGTTCTATTGNAAAAATTGAATGAGATCAAGAGAGGAGGTAAAAGATGNTAGAAAACGACTTTTTATTGACAGAAGAAGAAAAAAAGCTTAGGAAGGAGACGAAAGAGTTTGTAAAGANCATAGACCCAGAGCTATTAAAAAAGATGGATGAAGACGCCATAGACTACCCATACGATTTTTATAGAGAGGCGGGAAGGAGGAATTTGCTTGGTTTGAGATTCCCGAAGAAGTACGGAGGGCGAGGTTTACCGTGGACCGCAGAGGGAATTGCACTGGAAGAGATCGCTGTCTTTGGGAATGGACTTGGGTGTTCGTATGCGATGCCGAGCATCGTTGGCGAGGGGTTGAATACGTTTGGGACGGAGGAACAGAAAGAAAAATATCTTGTCCCTCTGATAAAAGGCGAAAAAGTCTCTGCAGAGGGACTTACCGAGCCAAGGGGCGGCAGCGACTTCTTTGGCACGACGACGAAAGCGGAGAAGAAAGGTGATGTCTACGTATTGAATGGCGAGAAGAGGTTCATAGCTGGCGGTGCAGTTGCCGATTTTTATCTCTTATATGCAAGGACTGATCCGAACGTCCCGGGTCATAAAGGGTTGAGTGCTTTCATCGTTGAGCGAGATAGGGGCGTAAAAACTGCCAAAAGATACGGTCTCTTAGGTTTTAGGGGTATGGGAACGGCAAGAATTGTTCTTAATGACCTAGAAGTACCAGAGGAAAATTTACTTGGAGGACCCGAAGGGCTTAACCGTGGAGGGTTAGTCTTCAATCGGATGATGATTCCAGAAAGATTTACAAGCGCGGCAGGTTCGATAGGATCTGCGAGAGCCGCACTTGAGGTGGCAATGAAATATTCCGATAGAAGAAAGGCATTTGGGCAGAAGATAAGAGCTTTTGAGGGGGTGAACTTCAAGGTAGCAGAAAGTGTGGCCAAACTCGATGCCGCATGTGCGCTCATTTATGCCGCGGCGAGAGCGATCGATTCAGGAGAAGATGCAAGAAAAATCGTCTCGGAAGCAAAATACTATGCGACGGAGGTCGCGTGGGATGTCACGAACGATGCCATGCAGATATTGGGTGGGATAGGATATACGACTATCTTCCCCGTGGAAAGGATCCTGAGGGATGCCAGATTGAGTACCATCTGGACGGGTTCAAATGAGGTCATGAAAATGCTTGTACAACATGAAGCGTATAAAAAACTGCTGTCTGGTGAGTATAAGGATAGAGATATCGAACTTGATGTGGGTGATCTCGATAGAGAGGAGATAGTGTACGAGTGATTAGGTGGTTTGGAGAGCATGTTTGCTCTCTCTAATCATATTTTATCCTTTATCCACGCATAAGCCTTCTTTAGCTCTTCTCCATCCTCTGATTCAAGTTTGATCTTTAGAAAATACCCTTCATCGTTCCTCTTTGGATAAGATCCCACTTTAACTCCAAATCTCCTCTCCGTTTCTTCCATGATCCCACCTATCTGGGATTCAAATCTCTGAGTATCTATCCATTTTGTGTGTATCTCTTCTCCCTTAAACTTGTCTTCTATCGAAGAGAACATCACCTTCATCTCTCCCGGAACCCCTGGAAGTACGAAAATTTTGTCATTGATCATAATTCCTATCGCCCCGCCCACCTCATTATATATCGGTTTTGTTCCCTCTGGAATCTCTATCATCTTCTGGAGGGGGGTTCCCACGAAATCCGCATAGTCTTCGTCGTCGATGGGAACTAAATCTTTGTTGAGATAGATAGATAGAGCATCTCTCGTTACGTCATCGTGCGTGCTTCCGAGCCCCCCCGTCATGAATATGTAGTCACATTTATCTACCTCCTCTCTCAATTCTTCTACTATCGTATCTACCTCGTCTGGGATCACAACGATCCTTTTAACTTTTATCCCCCGCTCTCTCAACTTTTTTGAGAGCCATGTTGCATCTTCATTCGTTATATCCCCTGCAAGTATCTCATCACCTATAGTAACGATTATCGCCTTCATCTTTGTTTTTCTCTCATACTTTTATATTTATATAGTGCAGCCATCGCCTTTACGGCCCTCTCGGAGGACGGATACACAGGTATCTTCTTCGACTCCAACATATTAACGAACTCATCCTCCATGATATCCATCGAAGATCTCCATAGAGCCAAAGGTTTTCCTTTCTCTTTCATTCTCAGAAATATATCGGCGATCCCGTCCATCATTCCTGAAATAGCCGATTTTGGAAGTTTAAGGGTCGCCGATACCTTCATGAAGATCGTCGATGGAAGTTGCATGATCATACAGTCGACCTCTTCATCCTCCAAGATGGAAGTCAGATCGTCGAAGAACTTGTTGAGATCTGTAATAAAATCTGCCATATGAAATTCCATGCAAACACCGAAATCGAGAGGATTTAAGGGGATTTTCCAGGGAGGGAAAGTTTCTCTGAGTCTTTTATAGGTTTTTTCACCTAACTTTGCCATTTTAAGACCGTTTCGTTCACAGGCATCCGTTGCGATTACGCCCTCTCCCCCAGATATGTTTGCTACGGCAATCCTGTTATCGCCGGGAGGATCCTCCGTGAACTCAAAAATTTTTGCAAAGTCGAAGAATTCATCCAGGGTCTGTGCTCGGATGACCCCCGCCTGCCTCAGCATACCGTCGAAGATCGCATCGTTCTCCCGCGCGATTGCGCCCGTATGCGAAGCGGCCGCCTTCGCTCCAGCCCCCGTCCTCCCGGATTTAAGGATCACGATCGGCTTTTTCCTCGATGTGTCTCTCAGAATTTGCATAAAGCGTCTGCCATCTCCCCTCATACTCTCGAGATGCATCGTTATCACCTTTGTCTCCGGGTCCTCTGCCAGATATTCCAGCGCATCGACCTCGTTTATATCCATCTTGTTTCCAAGATCGATGATTTTACCGACGCCGAGATGGGAAAATATCCAGTTGAGCTTGTACTCGTATAGACCGGATTGAAAGACGAAAGATATGCCGCCCCTCTTCAACTTCTCGACGGGGTGGAAGCTGATGATGAAATTATTTGAGGTATTGATCGGGCTTAAAGTGTTCGGTCCAAGCACCCTCATTTTGCTCTCTCTCGTAAGTCTGACGATCTCTCTATGCAGTTCTTCTCCTTTTTTTCCTGCCTCTTCAAATCCTCCCGCCACGATCACAATTCTCTTGATTCCCATTTCGGCACAGTCTCTTATGATCTTCAAGGTTATACTATAGGGAACAGCGGAGACAACCAGATCTATATCAGCGGATATATCATTTAAGCTCGGATATGTCTTCATCCCAAGAATTTCGTCGGCATTTGGATTTACGAGATACACCTTACCGAGAAATTTTAGTCTCAGCAGATTCTCGGTTATGTGATAATTCATCTTCATCTGGTTTCCGGTGGCACCGACGATTGCCACGCTCTTCGGATAGAAGAACGGATCCAAAAAATGCTTCTCTCGATTCAAACTCATCTCTCCCATTTTTATGGGATGAAGTAATCAATATATGATAAAAAACTTTCGTTTAATGATGTGATTTAACCGTAATCGAGTGCCGTTGATGAGATAATAGTCATAAAAAACAGAAAGATTTTTTATATTTTAGTGATTTTTGAAAATAAATCGAACATTGGTGATATACTGGGAAACATGGCGAGGTACCGATGATAATTCCGGATCTGTTAGAGATGATTCGGCTTGAAAGGATCTTTAAGCACAAGATAAAAAAGAGAGGTAAACAAAATGGAAATAGAGAAAAAATATCTTGAAAAACCCTGGCTCAGATCGCATGAGTTGGCATGCGCACCAGAGACCCTCGAACCGTACCCAGAGATGACATATACGGAGGCTGTTTTGGATGAACCCGCCAAGAAATATCCAAATGAACTTGCGTTGGTTTTTCTCAACTACGAGATGACATTCAGAGAATTAAAGGAGAAGGTCGATAGATTTGCAACTGCATTATCTGATTTGGGCGTGAAGAAAGGAGACGTGGTTGCAACTGTCATCCCGAGCTCTATACAGTTTTCGATATGCGATTTGGCGATACCGGAAATCGGGGCAATACATTTTCCAGGAAATCCGATAGATTCGGTAGATGCTTTAGTTGACAAATTTAAGAGAACAAACTGTCAAACGGTGATATGTGCTCATACAAACGTAAAATATAGAGATATAATAGATAAGATNGAGGAGGTGAAAGAAAGAACCAATTTGAAGAATATAATCTTGACGAAGCTCGAAGATTTTTCTTCGAAGGTTCCGGAACATGAAATANAGGAGGGGGTAATCTGGCTTACAGATCTATTGGAGAAATATCCACCAAATCCACCGAAAGTTGATATCGATCCAAAAAAGGATGTTGCATTATTATTTTTTACCGGAGGAGCAACAGGATTGCCAAAAGGGGTGATGTTGTCCCACTACAATGTGGTATCATGTACAAGATTAGCTCTTGGATCGGCGGCACCACAATCAATGATTCCTCTGATGGATGGGCTCGCTACAACCATTATAGCGGCACCCATATGCCATCTGCTGGGGCATGAGTTTTACAGGTATTTTCTTACCCTCGGACTTACGGTTCTCCTGCAATCGGATCCGAGAGATACAAAAGAATTCGTTAGATTGGCGAAGAAATATCATCCGGTAGTTACTCCAGCAGCCGCAACATTATACATGAATTTGGCAAAAGAAGAAGGTGCAGATAACCTTGGAATACTTGGCATATCGGGTGGAATGCCATTGGCTCCGGCGTCTCAGGCGGATATGGAAAAAGAGACAAGAAGCATGGTAGCTGAAGCACATGGGTTATCAGAAACTTCTGGAGCTACGCTTGCTCCAACGGCGGTGGATATAGCAGCACCCCTCCTCGGTGGCAACAAAGAGACCACGGGCAAGTTGATTCGTTTATTGGATACGCTCTTAAAGACGCCCGGTATCGTTCCATTACTAAGAGCTGTGGTGAAGCCGATTGGTCGTCGAAACCTCGGCATGATCGTAAATAGATTGATAACGTTCATATCTTCTGCTATCCTTCCGCCCCCTATGGATAAAAAGAGGGAGATAACTACCTCTTGTGGTCATCCGCTGGTGGACGAAGACTTTAAAGTCGTGGATGAAGATACAGGAGAGAGAATACCAATGGAAAAGGTCGTGAAAGAGAAATTGAGGGGAGAGATGTGTGTAAAAGGCCCCCACAGGATGCTCGGATACTGGCCAAATCCCGGAACTGGATTTGACGATGAAGGATATGTCCACACGGGAGACGTCGTAAAGATGGACGAAATAGGTAGAGTCTATATCGTCGATAGAACGAAGGACATGGTGAACGTCTCCGGATACAAGGTATACACAAAAGAGATGGATGATCTAGTTTATGAGTACCCAGGTGTATTTGAGGCCGCTACGGTAGGCGTTCCGGATCCTGAGAGGCCGGGGAGCGAGAGGATAAAGGTCTTCATTGCCCCTTATCCAGAATATAAAGGAAAGATAAAGGAAGAAGATGTAATAGAATTTTTAAAAGGAAAGGTTGCAAAGTATGCAGTTCCTAAGTCCGTGGAGATCAGAGACGAGCTTCCAAAATCTCCCGTAGAAAAAATTTTTAAGAAGCAGTTGAGAGAGGAAGAGATCGAGAAGATGAAGAGAGAGGGGATTCTGAAATAACCCTTTTTTTATTTTATTTTTGAAAATATACGTTTCCTGGCTCTTTCTTCTTACCTTTTCCCATATGTGCTTAGTTTAATATCACAGAAAATATACTCAACTATATATCCATTCACCCTATGATTCGTCTAATATCGCAATATTGGCACAAAGAACAAAACCATATGAAAACCAAACCTAAAAGATGATCCCAAAAAAAGAAGCGATCGTAAAATTGATAAAAAAAGCGGTTACGAGCGTTCCAAAGGACGTTGAAGAAGCGATAAAAACTGCCTTTAAAGAAGAAGATAACGACATAGCAAAGATACAGCTAAAAAACATCATCGATAACATCGAACTGGCAGAGAAATCCGGGCTGCCGCTCTGCCAGGACACGGGGATTCCCTTATTTTACATCAAAATAAATCCCTCTTCTTCAAAAGTAGAGATAAAGAAGTTGGAAGCGGTCATAGAAGAGGGGGTAAGAGAGGCAACAGAAGAGATCCCTCTGAGGCCAAACGTCGTCGATCCGATTACGAGGGAGAATAGAGGTAATGTGGGGGAGAAGATTCCGATCTTTCACTATGATTTCACGGAGGAAGATCTATTTGAGGTAACGTTCGTTCCTAAGGGAGCCGGATCAGAGAATATGAGCAGGCTGGCGATCTTAAATCCATCAGATGGTCTGGAGGGGGTGAAAAAGTTTGTTCTGAATACGGTAGAGGAGGCAGGCGGAAGACCCTGTCCTCCAACGATTATAGGTGTGGGGATAGGAGGAACAAGCGATTTTTCATGTTTTTTGGCAAAAAAAGCTCTTTTAAGATCGCTTGACAAGAGAAATGAGAGAGAAGATATTAAAAGATTGGAGGAAGAACTCTTCGAGATCTTGAACGATACCGGAATAGGCCCGATGGGGCTTGGCGGAAGAACGACCGTCTTGGGTGTGCATATAGAGTGTGCAGATACACATACAGCTTCACTTCCCGTGGCGGTAAATTTTCAGTGCTGGGCCGCAAGGAGGGCTGTGCTCAGGGAAAAAGAGGATGGAGTATTTGAGATCGTATGAGAAAATTTTATCTTAAGACGCCGATGAGCATGGACGAGATAAGAGAACTTGAGGTAGGAGATGTCGTTTATCTAAGTGGGACAGTTCATACCGCCAGAGACGAGGCGCATAGAAAGATATTGGACATGTTGAAGGAAGATGATCGCAAATCAAAGATTTGCGAACTTGAAAATCGGAGATTTTCAAATGAAAAATTTCCGTTCGATTTAAATGAAGGGGTTATATATCACTGCGGGCCGATCGTATTGAGAGAGGAAAAAAGGTGGAGAATTATATCGGCAGGCCCCACGACGAGCTCAAGGATGAACGATCTGGCGCCGGAGATCATAGAGAAGTATGAAATAAGGGCTATCATTGGAAAGGGGGGTATGGGAGAGAAGGTTAGGGAAAAGCTCTTTCAAAGAGGTGTCTATCTAGCATATACTGGTGGGGCGGCACTTTTAGCGGCGTCCAAGATAAAAGAAGTTTTAAATGTTTACTGGGAAGATCTGGGGATGGCTGAAGCAGTTTGGGAGCTTGAAGTGCGAGACTTTGGCCCTCTAATCGTAACGATGGATTCCCACAAAAAGGTATTTTGCCGGGGTGGCTGAGCGGACCAAGGCGCCGGCCTTGAGAGCCGGTATCCCATCCGGGGTGCAAGGGTTCAAATCCCTTCCCCGGCGTTATTTGGTAAAAATCTCACATATCAAAATCACTTATTATCTTCTTTCCATCCGTTATAATATCATTTATCACATCTTTAACCTTTTTTATCTCTTTGATCATCCCAGCGGTTTGTCCGCACAACATTACCCCATTCTTTATGTCTCCATCCATCAGTGCAGATCTCACCCCATCCATATCGAAGATCGCCTCCATCTTCGTGGAAAAGTCATTCTTTATTACTCTAGCGGGCAAGGTATCTTTTCCTATAACTGTCGTTGAGTCATCCCGGGCGTCTATTATCGCGTTCTTGAAATTTTTGTGCGCTATACATTCCTCCGTCGCGATGAACCTCGTTCCGATCTGTACCCCCTGTGCCCCGAGCATTAAGGCGGCTAAAAACCCCCTTGCATCGGCTATACCTCCAGCCGCTATAACGGGAATCTTCACCGCGTCCACGGCGCTTGGAACGAGTGTGAACGTCGTTATCTCGTCTCCCCCAACAAGTCCACCGGCTTCTGCGCCCATCATAATAATTGCATCCACTCCAGCATCCTCTGCCCTTTTCGCATGTTCCACTTTTGTCACGACCTGCATTACGTTTATCCCCTCTTTTTTGAGGGTGGATGTGAATTTTTTCGGATTGCCGCCGGACGCCGTAACAACCGAAACTCTCTCTTTTACAACTTCTTCGACGATCTCTTTTGCGTTGGGACTCCATATCGGCAAATTTACTCCAAAAGGATTTTTTGTCAGATCTTTCGTCTTTTTTATCTCTTCTTTTATCCCTCTATCAGTTAAAGGGCTTATGATGCCCAAACCACCGGCATTTGAGACCGCCGACACCAGTTCCGCCGTCGCGATCCATCCCATCGCCCCCTGGATGATGGGGTATCTTATTTCCAACATATCACAGATCTTCGTTCGCATTATCTTTACCTCCTCTACAAATTTTTGCCTCTCTTTAAAAAATTATCTCCAATTAGAATAGACCCAAACTGCCTTCCCTCTTTGCTGTTGGATACACTATCCCCATAAGATACTTTTGGAGACTTGGGAAAAGTTTTTAAGTTGATGAAACCACGAAAAGAAAGGCACCACATCATCTCTTCATAATGAAAAATATCATCATCAAAGGGGCACGAGAGCACAATCTCAAAAATATCACGGTCGAACTTCCACGGGACAAACTGATTGTGATCACGGGCGTCTCCGGTTCTGGAAAATCGACACTTGCGTTTGATACGGTCTATGCAGAGGGACAGCGCCGCTACGTGGAGTCGCTCTCGGCGTATGCCCGTCAGTTTTTAAGCATCATGAACAAACCGGATGTTGATAGTATAGAGGGTCTGTCGCCGGCGATCTCTATAGAACAGAAGACGACCTCAAAAAATCCCCGGAGCACTGTAGGAACTGTGACGGAGATTTATGACTATCTGAGACTTCTCTTTGCCCGTATTGGAATACCATACTGCCCGGTTCACAATATCAGGATTGAATCCCAGTCACCAGAAAAGATCGCCGATACCATTGGAGAGTTTGATAGTATGGTCACCATCCTTGCCCCTGTCGTCCGACAGAAGAAGGGCACCTATCAGCAGCTCTTTAGAGACCTAAACGATGAAGGATATGCACGGGTCAGGGTAAACGATGTCATCAGAAGGACAGATGAAGAGATAACGCTTGAGCGTTACAAGAAGCACGATATTGAGATCGTCATCGATCGCTTGGAGACCGATGATAGGTCTCGTCTGGTAGAAGCCTGCGAAGACGCACTTTTGAAATCTGAGGGGCTCATCATCGTCGTCGGTGAAGATGAGGGAGAACGGATCTATTCTGCAACGATGGCATGCCCGATATGTGGAATATCTTATGAAGAGCTGCAACCGCGGATGTTCTCCTTCAACAGCCCTTTCGGTGCCTGCGAGGGGTGCAACGGGCTTGGCATCAAGATGGAATTTGATCCTGATCTGATCATTCCTGACAGGAGAAAGAGCATCGCAGATGGTGCTGTTGCCCTCTACCGAAATTTCATCGATGGCTACCGGATGCAGCACCTTTCAGCCGTTGCCAAACACTTCGGTTTTGACATCTTCACCCCCATAAGCGACTTAAGAGAAGAGCAGTACGATGCTCTGATGTATGGCACACCGGAGCGAATCCGGTTCTCTATGCGGATGAAGAATGGAGATGGACACTGGTCGCACACCGGAGCGTGGGAAGGGTTGCTGCCGCAGGCGGAGCGGCTTTATAAGCAGACCAAGTCTGAATATCGGCGGCGGGAACTCGAGAAGTTCATGCAGGTTTCGGTCTGCCCAGCCTGTAAGGGAAGACGACTTAAAGAAAAAGTGCTGGCTGTTAAGATCGGGGAAAAGTCCATCGTTGATCTCGCCGATCTCTCCATCTCAGCCTGCATAGAGTTCTTTAATAATCTGAGATTGACCGAAAAAGAGCGAGAGATAGCACATCAGGTAATAAAAGAGATAAAATCCAGGCTTAATTTTCTGGAGAAGGTGGGGTTAGGGTACCTTACGTTATCGAGAAGTGCCGGTACCCTTTCAGGGGGTGAGGCGCAGCGGATCCGTCTTGCGACCCAGATCGGCTCAAATCTGATGGGGGTGCTCTATGTGCTCGATGAACCCTCGATTGGACTGCACCAGCGGGATAACTACAGACTGATCACTACCCTGCGGAAGCTCCGCGATATGGGCAACACCCTGATCGTGGTGGAACATGATGAGGAGACGATAAGAGATGCAGACTTTATCATCGATATGGGACCCGGGGCAGGTCTCCAAGGTGGGGAGGTGGTTGCCCAGGGAACGCCCAAAGATATCGAAGAAAACCCCCTCTCTCTCACCGGACGGTATCTTTCAGGTGACTTGAAGATTGAGACACCGCGGGTTAGAAGAAGGAGTGATAGGTACATCAGAATTTTGGGATGTAGGGAGAATAACCTAAAAAAGATCGATGTGGGGATCCCAATAGGTGTCTTTACAGTCATCACAGGCGTCTCGGGCAGTGGGAAGTCTACATTAATCTACGATACGCTCTATAAAGCCCTCATGAAGAATATCCATAACTCAAGGACGGCTCCCGGTGCCTACGATGATCTCCAATTAGATACTGCAATCGATAAGGTCCTTGTGATTGACCAGAGCCCTATCGGACGAACCCCACGCTCCAACCCTGCGACCTATACCAAGGTATTTGATGAGATAAGAAGGATCTTTGCAGAGACGAGAGAGGCAAAACTTAGAGGATATAAAGCAGGAAGGTTCTCGTTCAACGTGAAAGGCGGGCGCTGTGAAGCCTGTAAGGGAGAGGGACTCATCAGGATCGAGATGAACTTCCTGCCCGATGTTTATATTGAGTGTGAAGAGTGCATGGGAAAGCGATACAACCGTGAGACTCTCGAAGTCACCTACAAGGGAAGATCCATCGCTGATGTACTTGGTATGAGTGTTGATGAGGCAATGGGACTTTTTGAGAAGATTCCCTCTATCAGGAACAAGCTGGAGAAGCTCTCCCGTGTCGGACTCGGCTATATCAAGCTTGGGCAGAGCTCAACCACCCTTTCAGGTGGAGAAGCACAGCGGATCAAAATAACACGGGAACTGACAAAGAAGGCGACTGGAAGGACGGTCTATCTATTAGACGAACCGACAACCGGACTTCACTTTCATGATGTCAAGAAGCTTATCGGAGTGTTAAACGATCTTGTGAGAAGAGGAAATACGGTGGTTGTGATTGAACACAATCTCGATGTCATCAAGTCGGCCGACTACATCATCGACCTTGGACCGGAGGGGGGCGATGAAGGAGGATACATCGTTGCCACAGGCACACCCGAAGAGATTGCAGGGGTTGAAGAGTCCTATACCGGACAGTTTCTTGTGGGGCGGGTATAATAACCATGATCGATGTTGCTTTAGCCTTTCAGACGCAATAATTTATATCATATATCTTGGTACTATCTCTCGTGTTTAAAGATATAATGGTGATGGGGGCAGGGGCAATCGGAAGCCTTATTGGTGGACTTGTGACGAACTCGGGGCGTAATGTAGCGTTTATCGGAAGGGAGTGGCAGGTCAAAGAGATCAGAGAGAGTGGATTGCACATCTCTGGTCTCGATGATCTTTGTGTCTATCCAGAAGCCTATACAGATCCTATCGAGGCGGATCTGATATTCATAACGGTGAAATCGTACGACACGGAAACAGCCGCCAGGATTTTATTGCTGAGGGAAGAGAGCGTCGTTTTGAGCCTCCAGAACGGTATCAGAAACGAAGAGAAGATTGGAAGAATAATGGGTATCAAGCACGTTTTGGGAGGTGTAACGTCGCAAGGTGCTTTACTTCTGGGTCCAGGTCATATAAAACATACCGGAGATGGAAGAACTATCATAGGGGAACTGGATGGGAGGATAACAGAGAGGACAAAGGAGATAAAAGATATTCTCGATGGGTCGAAGATAGAAACGAGGATCACGACGGATATAAAGAGAGAACTGTGGAACAAACTCATCATAAACGTTGGAATAAATGCCATCACCGCAATAACAGGCCTCGAGAACGGTTATATCTATAAGATGAAAAACTTAAGGGAATTATCGAGGAGATGTGTGAGAGAGGCGTTGAAAGTTGCCGAAGAAGCTGGAATCGATACCGACGTGAGAGAAGAAGATGTCTTAAATGTTGCAAGACTAACCGCCGAAAATAGATCTTCGATGCTCCAAGATCTGGACAGAGGGAGAAAAACCGAGATAAACGAGATAAATGGGGTTGTCGTGGCTCTTGGGGAGAAATATGGTGTCAAATGCGAGGTGAATGAGGCACTCCTTCATCTGGTTGGGGTTATGGAAAGAGCGATAGAATAGCCAAGAGTTTCTCTACCAATCTGGAGGTTAAAAAATTTGCGCATTCAAAAATTTTTTAAATGAGCATATTTTATAAAAGTATGTGCCATTGATTCTAGATTTTCCCTGGTTATCTCTTCTGCCGCCACTCATTGCGATAATATTGTGCTTCGTTACGAAGGAGGTCTTGCCCTCCTTATTTGCGGGAGTTTTTACAGGTGCCCTTATCTTAAGTGATCTAAATCCTATAACGGCAATAGCCAAAACTGCTCTTATATTAAGAGATAACCTTGCAGACCCATGGAATGCGACCGTCTTCATACTTTTTTTGGTTGTTGGGGGAATGGTCGGTATGATATACTTTTCTGGAGGTGCACAGGGATTTGCCAACCTTTTAACTCCGAAGATAAAAAGCAGGAGAGGAGGTGAGATGGCATCTTCGCTTTTAGGCATGCTTATACTTTTTGATGGTTATTCAAGTTCAGTCATCACTGGGAACGGAATGAGACCGGTTACTGAAAAACTTGGGATAAGCAAGGAAAAATTTTCATACATAATAGATTCAACGAGCGGACCAATAGCAACGATAGGAGTTATCTCAGTCTGGACCGGCTACCAGCTTGGTATAATCGGTGAGTTTCTTCCTGAAGGAGTAAGTGCATGGCAGGTATTCTTCCCAGATGTTATTCTCTACAGTTTTTACAGTTTCTTTGCAATAGCGATCGTCTGGATTCTCTCAATGACGAAAAGAGAATTTGGCCCCATGCTCAACGCAGAGTATAGAACGATAACAACCGGAAAGTTGATGGATGACGATGCAGTTCCTTTGATGAAGACAGAGCGACTTGAGACGAAGAAAGAGGTCAAAGAAAGGGCAATAAACATGATCTTACCTGTGATTATCTTTGTCGTTGTCACCCTTATAGCGTTTTATCTGACGGGGTGGCAGACAAGTGGTTTGGAATCTATCTCCTTTAGAGATGCTTTAGGCTATGCGGAAGTTGTAGATTCTTTGCTGTATGGAGCGATTGGTGCGGTGATAGTTGCGATCATCATGTACAGGGTACAGGGTATAGGAAGGCTTTCCGATCTGATGAAAGCATTTGTCAACGGTGCTGAGATGATGATCTTCGCAAACCTCATTCTGCTATTGGCGTGGTCTATAAGCGACATATGTGCTCCCATAGCATGGGGCGGCGTTGGAACAGGAGATTATGTGGCAACCCTCATTTTGCCTTATACGCCACCCTGGTCTTTGCCAGCAGTTATATTTCTTGTGAGCTTCTTTATAAGTTTTTCAACTGGAACCGCATGGGGAACGATGGGGATGGTTATGCCCATGGCAATTCCTTTAGGTCTGGCTCTTGGCATTCCTCTGCCCATAGCGATAGCACCTGTTCTAAGCGGTGGGGTTTGTGGAGATCACTGCTCACCCCTATTAGATACAACGGTCATGGTCCTCAAAAATCGAAGATTTTTGGGATCTGCTGAAAACTCTTCGAGTTTTGGCATCCCACCCCGAAGGGGTAAGGACCACGACGAAGTCGTC
>RXIL01000007.1 GCA_004212085.1 Candidatus Methanolliviera hydrocarbonicum | reverse complement strand
AGAGCAAGGTATAACTCATCATATTGTCCCACCCCAAGGAATAAATATGCGTTTA
Source organism: Candidatus Methanolliviera hydrocarbonicum (assembly GCA_004212085.1). Classification (GTDB taxonomy): domain Archaea; phylum Halobacteriota; class Methanoliparia; order Methanoliparales; family Methanoliparaceae; genus Methanolliviera; species Methanolliviera hydrocarbonicum. Next base: position 19,811 of record RXIL01000007.1, on the reverse strand, counting down.
GTGCTATAAAAGGTTAATTATGCAAAAGGTTTATTATATATAACCTTCGTGTATTAATAAATTTGTTATCATTTAGGCGAGCAATTTTGCATGAATCTTAAATATCCTCCTTATCTTAAAATTATCTTCCTTACCTTAAAATAAATCATTTTTTCGCCTTTATACCAGTTACCCCCCTTTTCTCAAAGTCAAATAGAACCTCTTTCTCCTCACCATCTTGCACGATAAGTTTCCTCTCTTCGATTATCTTACCAATTCTTTTTGCATCGAGTAGATGGTCCTTAAAAACAGCTATCACTTCCTCTGTATCCTTCTTTTTACAGGTCACCACAAACCCCATTCCAGGATACATCTTGAGCCATTTTTCCATCTGCATCATTGGCGGTATAGGTATATCGCCCAGATCTACGATCGCCCCGACCCCACTAACCTCAAGGAGCATACCGAGTGTTCCAAGCATTCCCGGATTACTCAAATCTTTCCCCGCCGTCAGTAGTTTTCTTTTCCCCAATATCTTCATAGAGTCCATCTGTCTCTTCAACGTCTCACTATCTCTCGGTGTGACACTATCCCAGCACAGGTTACATGTGGGGTAAATTCTGCCATTCAAATCCACGCCCACAACAACATCTTCGCCGACGTTTGCTGTGTGGCTATAGATCACAGAATCTTTCTCTGCTTTTCCTACGATGGTGACACCCAACGAATTGTATGAAGTAGCTGGATGCAGGTGCCCTCCGACGATGGGTACGTTGAACTTCTTTATCGCGTCCCGCATGCCTTTTAAGGCTTCCATACAAAATTCTTTGGACTTCATTGAGAGAATGTTCACCATTGCAAGGGGAGTTCCTCCCATCGCACAGATGTCGTGAATGTTTACGAGTATGGAACAATAGCCCGCCCAATATGGGTCGGCGTCTATCATCTTTTCCCATATACCATCCGCCGACATGAGAAGGACGTCATCCCCGAAATCGAGGACTGCGGCGTCTTCCCCGAAAGAAGCTATCACAAAATCCTCTTTCTCTTCGAATCCTTCTACGATGGGACCTATATCACTCTTCCTCTTGACGCCGTCAAATTCTCTTATCTCATATAGCAGATCTTTTAGATTCATTTGAAAATCTCCGATTTTCAATTGTGCAAATCTTCGATTTGCACTCATCGTCGATCTCTCTTTTTAAAAACCGTTAAATATAAATTTTGTTCATCCTCATCTCATATTGGATGATTATGGACTGGACAGAAAAATATAGGCCAAAAACTGCAAAAGAGATCGTCGGAAACACGAAAGCAGCAGAGGGTTTTAAGAGATGGATAAAAGATTTTGAAGGCGGGAGAGTCAAAAAAGCATCAATTCTATATGGTCCTCCAGGAGTCGGAAAAACATCTTGTGTCTATGCGATTGCAGGAGAAGAAGAGCATAAATACGATGTAATCGAGCTAAACGCAAGCGATCAAAGAACATACAAAGTTATCAAGAGGATGGCGGGTTCTACCTCAAAAACTTCTTCTTTGGAGGGTAAAAAAAAGATAATACTCTTGGATGAGGCAGATAATTTGCATGGAAACGCTGATAGAGGTGGAGCCAAGGCAATAGGGGAGATAATAATGGGAACAAGGCACCCCGTCGTATTGGTGGCTAATGACCTCTCTAAAATTCCTACAGGTGTTAAGAATCGGTGCAAGAAGATAAAATTTGAACAGATAAAAAAATCTTCCATCTCAAAAGTTCTAATAGATATATGTGAAAGAGAGAATATCACGTTTGATGAGGACGCAATAGAGGGAATTTCGGAGAAAAATAGGGATTTAAGAGCCGCTATAAATGATTTACAGGCTATATCTTTTGGAAAGACTCATATAGGCGTTGATGACATCTCCGTTTATGAAAGAGACGTTTTTTTGGGGATGAATAACGGGGAGGATAGATCTCACTTCTTGGACGCCATCTTTAGGAATGATGATCCGAAACCTCTCTTAAAGATGGTGATCAATCTGGATGAAACGCCAGAAGATTTGATCCAGTGGATAAATGAGAACCTATTCAAAGTTTATTGGGGAAACGACCTTATTTTAGCTTTGGATTGCTTATCAAGAGCAGATTTGTACCTGGGAAGGGTATATTTAAATCAAAATTATGGGTTATGGCGTTATGCGGTGGATCTGATGACTGCAGGTATCCAACTTCCAAAAAACAAAAGGCATGGAGATATAGACTACTCCCGTCCGTCCAGGTGGAATACGCTTGGTAGAGCAAAGCGATCGAAGAAGATTGGAAAAGAGGTCTGTTACAAAATATCAAAAAGGTATAATATCTCAATGAAAAAGGCTAAGATGAATGCTCTGCCATATATAAAAAAGCTGTGCACGGACAAACATACGTTAATAGGTATTAAAAAGGAATTAAACCTGAAAGAAGAAGAATTAGCGCTTATTTCTGGTATCAAAAAAGAGTATATTGATAACATATTCAAAGAAAAGACAAAATTTGATGAAAATACAAAAGAGAAAGCGATAAAAGAGAAGAGCGGCAAAGCAGAGCAAAGATCCATCTCCGATTTCCCTCCATATATTCGATGAGCATCAAAATTCTGAAAAAGATCCAAAAGAAAGTTTTAAATATAAAAATACTAAATGGAGATCTAACCACTATACAAGCTTGTTAGACGAAAATGATGGCCGAGGTAGGGTAGTGGTTATCCTGAGGGACTGTGGATCCCTCGACCCGAGTTCAAGTCTCGGCCCCGGCCCATTACTTTATATCACAAAGAGCAAAATGTTTATATAGCGGTGCGTGAATAGGATGACTTTGGCAGTAAAGTTTTGATATCTTACTGCTAAAATGGAGATGTGAATTCTTTTTACATCTGACATAAGCCCTTTATAGACCAACCAATTCTGGTCGGTGACGTACTTTCCATATTAATTCCGGTTGATCCTGCCGGAGGTCACTGCTATGGGAGTTCGACTAAGCCATGCGAGTCGCGGGCACCCCTTCGGGGGGGACCCGGCGAACGGCTCAGTAGCACGTGGATAATCTGCCCACGGGTCGGGGATAACCCCGGGAAACTGGGACTAATACCCGATAGGTCATAGTTGTTGGAATGCTCTTTGATTTAAAACCTTGTGCCCGTGGATGAGTCTGCGGCCGATTAGGCTGTTGTTGGGGTAACGGCCCAACAAACCTATGATCGGTACGGGTCGTGAGAGCGATAGCCCGGAGATGGGATCTGAGATACGATCCCAGGCCCTACGGGGCGCAGCAGGCGCGAAACCTTTACAATGTGGGAAACCATGATAAGGGAACTCCCAGTGCTCCTACATAGTAGGAGCTGTTCAGATGTGTAAAAAGCATCTGATAGGAAGGGCCGGGTAAGACCGGTGCCAGCCGCCGCGGTAACACCGGTGGCCCGAGTGGTGGCCGCTTTTATTGGGTCTAAAGCGTTCGTAGCCGGTTTGACAAGTCATCTGGGAAATTCGGCGGCTTAACCGTCGGGCGTCCAAATGATACTGTCAGACTTGGAACTGGGAGAGACTAGAGGTATTCTTGGGGTAGGGGTGAAATCCTGTGATCCTAGGGAGACCGCCGGTGGCGAAGGCGTCTAGTTAGAACAGGTTCGACGGTGAGGAACGAAAGCTGGGGGCACAAACCGGATTAGATACCCGGGTAGTCCCAGCCGTAAACGATGCCAGCTATGTGTCGGGAGATCCACGTGTTCTTCCGGTGCCGTAGGGAAGCCGTGAAGCTGGCCACCTGGGAAGTACGGCCGCAAGGCTGAAACTTAAAGGAATTGGCGGGGGAGTACTACAACCGGTGGAGCTTGCGGTTTAATTGGATACAACGCCGGAAATCTCACCGGGGGCGACAGCAGTATGAAGGCCAGGCTGAGGACCTTGCTAGATTAGCTGAGAGGAGGTGCATGGCCGTCGTCAGTTCGTACCGTGAGGCATCCTGTTAAGTCAGGCAACGGGCGAGACCCGCGGTCTTAATTGCCAGCATACCCTTCGGGGTGATTGGGTACAATAAGACGACTGCCAGCGCTAAGCTGGAGGAAGAAGCGGGCTACGGTAGGTCAGCATGCCCCGAATCCCCCGGGCTACACGCGTGCTACAATGGTCGGAACAAAGAGTACCGATCCCGAAAGGGAAAGGTGATCTCCTAAAGCCGATCGAAGTTCGGATCGAAGGTTGCAATTCGCCTTCGTGAAGTTGGAATCGGTAGTAATCGTGTCTCAAAATGACACGGTGAATATGTCCCTGCTCCTTGCACACACCGCCCGTCAAACCACCCGAGTGGAGTCTGGAGAAGATTTTCTTCATTGGGGAAGATCAAACCCAGATCCCGTAAGGGGGGTTAAGTCGTAACAAGGTAGCCGTAGGGGAACCTGCGGCTGGATCACCTCCTACGCAAAAAAAGTTGCCGGCCAGAGGTTTAAGGTCTATAGGGGCTCGTAGCTCAGCTGGAAGAGTGCTGCCTTTGCGAGGCAGATGCCACGGGTTCAAATCCCGTCGGGTCCACTTGGGCAAGTGCACCTGTGGAAGTAATTCCACGGGGAAGGATTGATGCATTTATTTGCATATGAGGTCATGTATATGAGTTTATAGGGCGTCTACTGAAGAATGGCAAATTATATGATCTAGCATTTCGCCGTCTGGTGGATGGCTTGGTTTGGGCGCCGAAGAAGAGCGTGGCAAGCTGCGATAAGCCTCAGCGAGGCGCAAGCAACCGTAGAACTGAGGATTCTCGAATGGGCAGTCCTGTTTTTAAAACACTCCGTAATGGAGAGGGAACGTGGGAAATTGAAGCATCTTAGTACCCACAGGAAAAGAAATCAAAAGAGATGCCGTGAGTAAAGGCGATCGAAAACGGCAGAGTCTAAACCGAATTCTTCACTAAAATGAAGAAGATGTGGTGTTGTAGGACCCCGTCTAATCTTGTGTGGGGGAAACCGAAGATCTCTGGAAAGGGATATGCCAGAGCGGGTGATAGCCCCGTAGGTGTAACCCCACCTGAGTACAAGACGAGGTATCCTGAGTAGCGTGAGTTGGAAATCTCGCGTGAATTTGGGGGTCATCAACCTCCAAGACTAAATACGTCCCAAAACCGATAGTGTAATAGTACCGTGAGGGAAAACTGAAAAGCACCCTTAAAAAGGAGGTGAAAAGTGCCTAAAACCAGGCGGTTATAGTGTGGCATGGCCCAAAAGGATAGATTCTTCTCGAAGGAGTTTCTCGTGAGGGAAAGGTACGAGGGAAGATGACCAGGGTTGTGTCGTACGTTCTGAAGAACGGGCCAGGGAGTGTATTCAAGTGGTAAGGCTAAGTCGTTGAGACGTGGCCGAAGGGAAACCAATAGGTGTGCAGCCTTTTTAGGTAAGACACGGCGTTTTTTGGCGTGTAATCACTTGAATACGACCCGAAACCGGGTGATCTAGGCGTGGGCAGGATGAAGCGTGGCGAAAGCTGCGTGGAGGTCCGTAGGGATGTTGATATGCAAATCGCTCCTTTGACCTGCGTCTAGGGGTGAAAGTCCAATCAAACCCGGAATTAGCTGGTTCCCTCCGAAACATACCGTAGTATGACCTCGCTGGAGATGGATGATGGGGTAGAGCACCGATTGAGGATTTAGGGAGGAAACTCCTCGGTTCCCTGTCAGACTCCGAACTCATCATCGTTGTAGAAGGCGGGAGTCCGGGTTGGGGGATAAGCTTCTAATCCGAAAGGGGGACAACCCAGACCGGAGTTAAGGTCCCAAAATGTCGGTTAAGTGTTAATTCAAAAGGCTTATGTGCCTAAGACAGCTGGAAGGTTAGCTTAGAAGCAGCTATCCTTTAAAGAGTGCGTAAAAGCTCACCAGTTGAGGTGTGTGAACCTGAAAATGGACGGGGCTCAAACCGACTACCGAGACTCCGGGGCACCGAAAGGTGATCCTGTAGGAGGGCGCTCAGGGGGGGTAGAAGCAAGGCTGTGAAGTCTTGTGGACCGCTCTGAGATGAAAATCCTGGTAATAGTAGCAGCATAGTTCCGTGAGAGTCGGAACCGCCGGAGGGGCTAGGTTTCCTCGGCAATGTTGATCAGCCGAGGGTTAGCCGGTCCTAAGATAAGTCGTAATTCGAGCTTGTCAAAAGGGAAGTGGGTTAATATTCCCACGCCACCGTAATTACGTCGTCAAGAAGGGGACGCTTTGGGATAGGCTGAGCTGTCTTGTCTAACAGTCCAAACATTCGAACCCCGGGGAGAACCGTAATGGTGAGAACCGGGTGAAGGTGCGATAGCGAAAGTCAGCTGATTTCTAGAGCCCGTGAAAAGCTTTCTTGAAAGGAAATACGGTGTCCGTACCGAGAACCGACACAGGTGCCCCTAGGTGAGTAGCCTAAGGCGTGTCAGATTAATCTAGCCAAGGGAATTCGGCAAATTGGCCCCGTATCTTTGGTATAAGGGGTATCTGCTATGAAGATGGCAGATCGCAGTGACAAAGAGGCTTCGACTGTTTAATAAAAACATAGGTGGTCGCAAACCCGTAAGGGCTGGTATGACCATTGAGTCCTGCCCAGTGCCGGTATCTGAAAGCCCTTTACAAGGGGACGAAGGACCGGTAAACGGCGGGGGTAACTATGACCCTCTTAAGGTAGCGTAATACCTTGCCGCTTAATTGGCGGCTTGCATGAAAGGATTAACGAGAGCCTCACTGTCCCTGGCTGGAATCTGGTGAAGTTGACGTCCCAGTGTATAGTCTGGGGATCCCTGACGGGAAGTGAAGACCCCGTGGAGCTTTACTGCAGCCTGTTGTTGGGATGTGGTCTTGGATGTGCAGAGTAGGTAGGAGGCGTCGAAGTCTCCGCGCCAGCGGAGATGGAGCCGACAATGAGACACTACCCTTCTGAGAACATATCTCTAACTCCACAAGGAGAACAGCGATAGGTGGGCAGTTTGGGTGGGGCGCCACCCCGCTGAAAAAATATCGGCGGGGCCCAAAGGTCGGCTCAGGTGGATCGGAAATTCACCGTAGAGTGCAAGGGCAAAAGCCGGCTTGATGTGATTCTGGACAACAAGGAATCACGAACCGAAAGGTGGGCCTAGCGAACCTTTAAATCCCTCTTGATGAGGGTTAAAGATGACAGAAAAGCTACCCCGGGGATAACAGAGTTGTCACCAGTAAGAGTACATATCGACCTGGTGGTTTGCTACTTCGATGTCGGCTCTTTCCATCCTGGCCGTGCAGCAGCGGCCAAGGGCGGGGGAGTTCACCCATTAAAGGAGATCGTGAGCTGGGTTTAGACCGTCGTGAGACAGGTTGGTTACTATCTGTCGGGGATGTTTGAACATTTGAGGGGAAGTTGGAAATAGTACGAGAGGAACTTTCTAACGGCGCCTCTGGTCTACCGGTTGTCCGACAGGGCATTGCCGGGCAGCTACGCGCTGGCGGATAAGAGCTGAAAGCATCTAAGCTCGAAGCCGTCCCCAAAAATAAATGTTCTTTAAGGATGCCTCTAAAAGAGAGGCTTGATAGAGTTGGGGTGTAAGCACCGAGGCAACGAGGTGTTCAGCCCGCAACAACTAATTTTCCGAGCTTGGATCTTTTATTTGTCATCTTCTGGCGCATACCTATAAACTCATATCAGGTATTGTCTGCCTTGGCGGTCATAGCGATGGGGAAACACCCGGTAACATTCTGAACCCGGAAGTTAAGCCCATCCACGTACTTCACTGTACTGAGGTGCGAGAGCCTTCGGGAACTGGAGATCGCTGCCAAGGCAATCAATTCCAATCTCTTCTTCTTCAGTTCATCGTTATCCATTACAAATATGTTTGAAACTGTTTATGTATGCCCGATGGTTATTTGTATATACTCGATACCAGATACATATTATTTGGCTAATCTTTATATAGGTAATCTTTATATAGGTAATCTTTATATAGGAAATAATATTAGATAGAAAAGAGAGCCATGAAGAAAATTATGGTTGATAAAGTTTTTCTATTTAGAGGTCGAGCAGATACACATACCCACACCTACTACTCTGGCTTCAGCAAGCTATTCTTCGTACCCTATCCAGAGTCGGTTACACCGCCAGAAACGATGGTTGATACCGCGGTGAAGAGAGGTTTGGATNTCATCTGTATCACCGACCACGATGAGATTAAGGGCGCTTGGAAGGCAGAACGATACGTCCGAGAGGGCGGATTAGAGATCGAGGTCGTNNTCGGAGAAGAGATANCCACNGCTGATGGTGAGGTTTTAGGGCTTTTTTTACAAGAATTAGTACCCCGAGGACTTTCAGCGGAAGAAACAATAGATATCATCCATGAGCAGGGTGGTTTGGCTGTGGCGCCTCATCCATTTAGCTACTTCTGCCCAGCTCTTGGAAACAAGGTTAAAGAGCTTTCTCTGGACGGCGTGGAGGTGTTGAATGGCGCCCACCGGGACCCTTATGTGAACAGGTTGGCTCAAAAAGTGGTAAAACCATCTTTCGCCTGTGTGGGAGGAAGCGATGCGCACTCGCCATGGATGCTTGGAGACGCGTTCACAGAATTTAAAGGAAAATCGGCTGAGGAGTTATACCGGGCGATCATACGGAGGAAGACGAGACCTGGCGGAAGATCCGTTCCCCTGATACACTGGATTTTTTGGAATATGGGGATTGCCAACGGGATCTTCAAGAAGCTGATCGCCATAAAAGAGGATGATCCCAGCAATCCCTTAGAAAGGGTGAACCAGATGCGCCGCCGCAACAAGGTCATCACAATTGGAGCATGCCTGGCATTCATGGCGACTCCTCTGCCTTTGGTGTGTGGTATGATTGGAGAAGGGTGGATCCGCCGGAAAGGCCGAAAGAAGTGGAGAGAAGTCAACTCCGAATCGATGCTCGTGGATGGAATGGTTGACTGTGGATTAGTGAAGTGAAGATGAAGAAGAATGCCTACGATATAAATGTCATCGTACCCGTTTCTATATTCGAGCCCGCGGGGGTAATAAAGAGATCAATGGAATCTTTGGAAAATTTGAAAGAATATGAGAGGAAGAGAGACAAATTAAATCTCAAGATAAGGTATATTCTGGATGCGGATGCAAAGAACGCAAAATTTTCATCCTTAAAAGAGTTTGCAGAAGAAAAAGGGGTAATACTCATATTCAGAGGAGATACCAGGGGAAGGAAAGCAGGAGCGATGAATGACGCATTGAGAAAAATTTTTCGAGAAGAAGAAATTCCAGATTTTTTTGCCTTCTTCGACGTCGATAGCAGGCCCGGAGAAAATTTTATCCACGAATGTGTGAATGTATTTGAAAGAGATATAAAGGGAGATATAACGTTTGTGAGTGCGCCGAGATATGTCACGAACGAGGGGAATTTCATACCAAGACTCGTATCCGTGGAATATCTTTTATTAAATGATATTTATAAAGTTTTCAGTGAAAGGACATCGTTTAAACATTTTAATGGTTTGATAGGGCTTGTAAAGAAGGATCTCTTCCTCGAAGAAGGTCTCTTCGACGAGGGCAAGATCTGCGAGGACACGGACATGTCCGAGAGGATCTATCTCAGCGGGAAGAGAGAGGCGTTTACAGATAAGACCGAGGTTGGAGAACAGGCACCTATCACGATGAGAGATCTTTATGGGCAACGCGTCAGNTGGATGATTGCTCCCCTAGAGGGAATGAGTTCTTACCTATATGATTTTTTCCACATGAAGGATAGAAAGGTAAAGATGACGTGGTTTTTTGCCATGATTATCCCCTTCTTTATAATTCTATTTTTGCCCCTCTTTCTACTTTACTCTATCAGGATCATCTCCTCATATAGAGGTGATAAGGAAAAGATAAACTGGAGAGATCTCTTCATAAAACTCGTCGCCCTTCTCTTTTACCCCATCTTTATTGAAATCTGTAGCATCGTCTCCATATTTAAATTTGTGATGGGAAAGAAGGAGTGGAATCATATCGAGAGGGAAGAGATATAGGGGGAATTACCAACGTCGAAGGAGAAATCTTATGATAAGATAAGGGTCGTACAGGCAACTCCATATTATCCTCCTCATGTTGGTGGTATTGAAAATCTTGTGAGGGATTTATCCCATTATTTAAGAGAGATGGGTCATGATGTCGTAGTGGTCACATCCGATATCCCCAAAGGAGCATCGAAATCAGACGGCATAAGAACATATCGATTTAAGGCGATCGATATACCATACGTGCCATACGTCTTTAACCTTAAGAAGAAGATTAATCTAATAGACGGCGATATCTTTCATTCGCACTCTCCATCGCCCTTCTTCTCCAAGGCTATCGATAAGAGACCACATGTCATTACCTACCACAGCGATTTAGAAGTTCCTCCAAGCGTAGGGAGGTTAAAAATCCCAAGACCTCTTCGTGGTATGATAGATCATCTTTACGAGAAGATGTACGCACGTCCAATATTGGATTCTTGTGATGCAATCATCGCGACGAGCAAGAGTTATGCCGATAGTTCACCCATCCTATGTGATTATCGATATGAGGTGATACCAAATGCGATTAACATTAAAAAGTTTGATGCGGTTTTATTTGAAAATCTCCGATTTTCAAGTTTGCGAACTAAAGTAGTCGCAAATCGAAGATTTGCGTATCCCAAAAATCGAAGATTTTTGAGGAATTCACAATCACCTCACCCGGAGAGAAAGCCAAAGGTCTTATTCGTTGGCAGACTATTTCAGGGTAAAGGGATAGAATATTTGATCCGAACAGCCCCAAGAGTGATTAAAGAGGTTCCTCAGGCCCGTTATACAATTGTGGGAGATGGCGAAGAGAGAGATAGGCTTGAGAGACTGACGAAAAAATTGAACGTTCATGAATATGTGAAGTTCACAGGTTTCATAAGATTTGAGGAGTTAGTAAAGATGTATGCGGAGTCATCCGTTCTCGTTCTACCATCCATAACCCGATTAGAAAATTTTGGTATCGTTCTCTTGGAAGCGATGGCATGTCGCACACCGGTTATCGCATCGAAGATCCCAGGCGTTATGGATCTGGTTACTACTGAAAATGGTCTGCTCGTGGAGCCAAAAAGTGTAGAAGGGCTTGCAGAAGCTATCATTAGTATAATTCATGATGAAAATAAAGTCATTAAAATGGGGGAGAAGGGCAGAAGATTGGTGGATGAGGAATATAATTGGGATGTCGTCGGCACTAAAATCATCGACTTGTATAGGAAGTTGATTTAGAGATCAACATTGCAGACATCTTTTTAAGTTATGATACTAATCTGATAAGTCTATAATGACTCTGGGGATTTCTTAAAGGTGATCTTCAAAGGTGCAGAGATCAAAGATGAGATAATCGCTGGTCTGACAACGTTTATAACTATGGTGTACATAGTCTTTGTGAATCCTCAGATCTTGAGTGCGGCAGGCATGGACTTCGATGCCGTCATGCTTGCAACGATTTTGAGCGCAAGCGTGATAACGATAATCGCCGGCATATATACAAACCTCCCTTTTGCTCTGGCGGCAGGAATGGGGCTGAATGCCTATTTTGCATATAGCGTCTGCGTCGGAATGAATATATCCTGGCAGGTTGCGCTTGCAGCCGTTTTTATCGATGGTATAATCTTTCTGATAATCTCCATACTGCCAATAAGGGAAGGCATGGTGAAAGCCATTCCAATGAGCTTGAAACTCGGAACGAGCGTTGGGATTGGGCTATTTATTACTCTCATAGGCATGGTCAATGCAGGGCTGGTTGTATCAGACCCTAAAACACTCATATCTCTTGGCGATCTTACAGCACCGGCAACACTTCTGGCAATATTTGGACTGATGTTCATGGCAACTCTTGGTGCTTTCAGGGTCAAAGGAGCCCTTTTATTTGGTATCATAGGCGCAACTCTGCTTGGATGGATCTTTGGCATTCCGGCAAGGCCAGAATCGATCTCGGATATATTTGCACTTCCAAACTTCTCTTCCCTCTCAAACACCTTTCTTCAGATGGACTTTGCTGGAGTCTTTAAGCTCGGTCTGGTGTGGGTCATAATAACCTTCACATTTGTTGATCTCTTTGATACACTTGGAACAGCAACAGGACTGGCGACAAAGCTCGATATGATAGATGAAGAGGGTAGCTTTAAAGGTGCCAGAAGGCTCTTTATAGTCGATTCCATAGGCACAATATTTGGATCTCTTCTTGGCACGTCAACCGTAACGACTTATGTTGAGTCTGCCTCCGGTGTTTCCGAAGGAGGAAGAACGGGATTAACCTCTGTTGTAACAGGTTTGGCTTTTCTCTCAACACTCTTTCTCGTTCCATTTGCAAGACTTATACCACCAGCAGCCACGGCTCCAGCTCTTATAATGGTTGGTCTATTTATGATGGAGCCTGTTTTGAAGATAGATTTGAAGGATATAACGAATGCTCTGCCTGCTTTTTTAACCATTGTAACAATACCATTCACGTACAGCATCTCAAATGGGCTAATACTTGGTATAATATCTTACACTATTATAAAGGTTCTAACGAAGAGGTGGAACGAGGTAAGTGTAGCTATGTATGTTCTAACGGCAATATTTATTATATATATCTCCTATCCAGCTCTTTTATGATTTTGCTATTAGATTTATAGTTTCCCAAACAAATTCATTGAATTCTATTCAATCGCTCATACATTGCCTTGTTATTCTTATAAATTCGTACAAATTCTTTGAATAATTCATCGTATATCTTTCTATTTTTTGGGTTTGGATGGAATACATTTGAGTATTGGATTAATTCTGAAACGTCATCAAAGGTAATATACCCCAAAGTCACGGATGCGATGAATGCAGCACCACGTGCGTTTGCCTGCATGGGGTCTTTCACCTGTCTGATTTTCCTGTTCGTCACATCTGCAAATATCTGGCACCAAACATCAGATTTGGCACCACCACCTATGATATTTATTGTATCCATCTTTCTCCCGACGAATTTCTCGACATACTTTAGAGCCCATCTGGTGTTGTATGCCACTCCTTCAAAGAAAGCCCGTACAATACGATCACTACTGGTGGTCTTAGAAATATTGTAGAGACCTGCCCGCAAGGTGTTACTATCAACTGGAGTTCTCTCCCCATTGAGCCAAGGGGTAAAGATCAATTTATCACTCCCAGCGGGTACCTGCTCTGCGATCTTATCGAAATATTTGTACACATCTGGAGGGGGATCTCCGGATTTCAACAGGTTTTTGTGGTAGATAATATTATCCACCAAGAACAAAAGAGCTCCTCCTGCGATATCCTGCTCATTGATGCATTGGTATTTTCCTGGGATTGGTGTGGGCAGCGATGCAATAGAATGAAGCGCGTCTGTCTTCTTAAATGGAACGATACATTCAATCCAAGATGAAGTACCAACATAGATATGGCCTTCAAAATCTCTGACTGCTCCGGAACCAACACAAGCTGATTGATGATCTGGAGAGCCCATAACGACCTTTACATCTGGCTTGAGCCCGAAATCATCTGCCGTCTCTTTAGAGATCGTGCCTAAAACATCTGTGGATGCTTTTAAAGGGGGCAGTTTGCTCCTATCAATCTTTAACTTCCTTATCAGCGTATCATTATAGTGGACATTATTGATATCCTTAATATCCGTAATCCAGAACAGCATAATAGAATCATACGAAGATGCAAACTTGCCTGTGAATCTCATGTTTAAATAATCTTTGCTTCCCAAAAACATGTATGTTTTTTCATAGATCTCAGGATACTCATATTTTATGAGCAAGATATGGGCAATATCATCTTTTCCGGATAAACTAGGGGCACCTCCTGTCTTGGGAATCCATCTTAAAATATTAAATAAACTATACCCGAAAACATTAGGAAAACCACCCATCACTTCTTTAACATAAGGGGCACCTCGAGAATCCATCCAGGTGAGAGAATTCATCAGATGATGCCCTTTTGCATCTACAGCAACCGTGCTGGACCAGGTGCTTGACACAGATATCGCAACAATGTCTTTTACAGGGATAACATTCTTCTGAATCAACCGCTTTGAGGTCTTTACAATGGCATTCCACCACTCATCAGGATCCTGTTCGGCACCACCATTCGGCAAGAAATAGACTTGGGTCTTCTCATATTCGAAAGCGATCACTTCACCGTATATGGAAACTATTGCAGTCTTCACTCCAGACGTGCCGTGGTCAATTGCGAGAATGTATTTTTTCTCATCTCTCTTTACCGTTCTCATTTACCTTCCCGCTTTAGCCCCTCTCATCATTTTATCTCGAATTTAAAAGATAAGATTACGTGAACGGTTCCAGGGTTTATATTGTCGGGGGGTTACTAATAAGAGAAACGATCATCCCAGTCGTCTATGATAACCGATACGTCTCCATATTCTNTGGTACAATCGTCTCGATCTTGAATCTCTTGTGAATGCCACTCGCCAGATCTATACATTTACCCTCTTCGCCGTGATTTGTCAGTATTTTCTTTGGCATTGGATTCAATCTCTTCACATAATCCATGAGTTGTTGCCTGTCCGAATGGCCGGAAAAACCATCCACGGTTTGCACTTCAAGATTCATCTTTATCGTTTCCGTTCTGCCTTCCGATGAGATCGGTATCTCTCTCCATCCATTCTGGATTCTTTTTCCGAGCGTTCCTTCTGCTTGATAGCCCACAAATATGAGCATATTCTTCTCATCAGGACCAAGATATCTCAAATGCTCCATTATCGGACCCCCATTGATCATACCGGAAGTTGCCAGAACGATCGCCGGTCCATTTTCAAAGATCTCTTCTCTTTTACCCCGCGAATCGACCCTCACAAAACAGTCAGAGAGGAAAGGATTCAAATCATCGTGAAAGATCATGTTTCTAAGGTTATTGTTCAAATATTCAGGATAAGCCGTGTGTATGGCGGTAGCCTCCCAGATCATTCCATCCAGATATACCGGCACTTCCTCCATCTTCTTATTTCTTATCGCATCTTCAAGTACGATCATCACTTCTTGACTTCTGCCAACGGCAAAGGCAGGGATCAAAACCTTCCCTCCCCTCTTTAAGACATCTCCAATGACAGCCTGTAATCTCCTTTCTGCCCACTTCCTCGATGGCTGAAGATCTTTTGAGCCTCCATACGTAGATTCTATGATCAAACATTCTAAACGAGGAAAGGTATTAACCGCAGGATCAAAGAGCAGTGTTTTTTCGTATTTTATATCCCCCGTAAATACCACGTTGCAGAGCCCCTCCCCAACGTGAAGATGTGCTGTGGAAGAACCTAAGATATGGCCTGCGTTGTGCAAAGTTAGATGAACATCCGGTGCAATATCGGTGACTGCCTCATAACTGAGTGGGATGGTATGTTTAAGCGCTTCCCTCACCATACTGGACTCATAAGGGGCGTCTTTCCCCTCCCTGACGGATACATCGATGAAATCTAACTGTAAAAGAAGCATCAGATCTCTTGTGGGGGGAGTCAGGTATATCGGGCCGTCGTATCCATACTTATAAAGTAGAGGAACCAACCCGCTATGATCCAGGTGTGCATGGGTGATTACCACTGCATCTAAATCAGTTAACGGCGTTACCTCTGGGATATATAGATAAGGATAGGCATTATTGTCAGAACCCATGTTCACTCCGCAATCAATTAAAATTTTTGTCTCCGGAGTTGACAAAAGAAAACAACTTCTTCCCACTTCCCTACAACCACCCAAAGATGTTACTCTGGCCCACTTATCCGTTGGATCGATTTTTCTGTGTATGCTCACACCTATTCTCTTTAAGAACTTTTTTCTATCATTGCCCATCGATTTAAGATAGTCTCTCGTATTTTTTATGATCGTAGACTCTATAGGGGGAACGCGTATTACCCTTGGAGTCCAACCAACCTTCTTCGTTATAGCCCTCAGCGTCGCCCCCCGCTTACCTATTACAAGCCCGGGTTTATCAGCTTCTATTGTAACCTCTCCCATCTCGGGATCGAAGTAAAAGTTTTTTACGCCAGAATCCTCCGGAATAACATTCTCCATACCTTTTATGGCACTTTCTGGACTTGTAAGAGCCTTTTTATCGGGTCTAACCACTATTCTCTTCTTCAGATCTTTGGCGAGATTTCTTATTATATTCTCGTTCTCGACAAACGCCGCCGGGTCAGATGTATATATAACAAGCTCTGCCCCCTCATATTCTATACCGGTTAATTCCACCGCGTCCCCGACCCGCCCCCGTATCTTACCCAATAAGTCATCGAGTGTCTTTTCGAACGTCATTTAAATCTTCCAATTTTTAGATCAATTATCTGTCCAAATCCACCAAATTGCACAAACAGTGTTGATGAGTAACTCAAAAATAAAATAGTGTTTAAATAATATTATCTAGGCATATTTAAAAGTGGAGCTTATCTCTTTAATCTCGCCTTCTGCTACCTCCTTAAATCCTTCCTTACCGATCTTTACGGCCTCGATACTTTCTCCCGACGCAG
The DNA here is from genome assembly GCA_004212085.1 of Candidatus Methanolliviera hydrocarbonicum. Classification (GTDB taxonomy): domain Archaea; phylum Halobacteriota; class Methanoliparia; order Methanoliparales; family Methanoliparaceae; genus Methanolliviera; species Methanolliviera hydrocarbonicum. The sequence continues at coordinate 3,358 of RXIL01000007.1, read as the reverse complement.
AATCCCTTCTCATGGCCGCTGAAATAGCTCTTACAGCCAATTTTACCCCCTCTTCCATCGATATATCTCCTCTATATCCGCTTTCGAGAACTCCATACGCAATGGGAGAACCGGAACCTGTTGAGGTGACCTTCTTTTCCTCGATCATACCGCCATAGGGATCGATAGAAAATATCCTTGAACCCCCTCTATCCATCCCCCCAACCAAAAATTGTGTTATGAAGGGAAAATATCTATTATCATTCAGTATATTCGCAAGAAGCGTCGAAAGAGCGTTAATTGTCATAGATGTACCAGTTCTCACTTTATAGAGATTCACCTCGACTGAGAGCCATCTTACAATCCTCTGAGCGTCTCCCACAGCCCCCGCCGTGGTCATTCCGATAAAATCGTCTATCTTATATATCTTCTTTGCATCTTTACTCGCTATAAAATGTTCCATCGTGGCTCTCTTCTCCGATGCGAGCACGATACCATCCGTACACACCATGCCCACCGTTGTAGTCCCCTTATAATACTTTTCACTGTAAGGCAAAATTAAACCTCCGTTCCTCCTCTATTAAACGTTTCATTCATCCCCATCTAAAAAATCTAAAAAGGTAATGATTCAAAAAGTCGGATGCACATTATAGTATGTTCCCCTCTTATTTAAAGATTGCTCCTTCGAATACAGATATACTCACTCCATTGTTATTGCTTCGTTTGGGCAAACGTCGACACACGTCTCGCATTCGACGCATTCATCTTCATCCACCTCTGCAATACCATCATCGTTCATACTTATCGCCTCTACCGGACACTCGTCAACACACGTCTCACAACCTTCACACTTTTCTGGATCAACCACAGCTGGCATTTTATATCACCTTTTTAAACAAAAATCTTTTAACAAAAAAATGATCCACCATATCTTCCATTTATCTTTTGCCCTTCGATCTAAAGTTCAAGGACGTCTTCCATCGTGTATATCTTCTTCTCTCTTCCACCTTCCGAGGGGGAGAGCCACCTTATTGATCTTAAAACACCGGATGCGAATGCTTCTCTGCTGTGTGCCCGATGAGTTATCTCCAATCGCTCTCCCTCTCCTCCAAACAGAACCGTATGGTCTCCCACGATGTCCCCCGCCCTAATCGAGTGCATTCCTATCTCTGCTTTTCTTTCGCTAAATCCACTTCTGCCATATACCGGCTCTCTCTCCCCCCAAACCTCGCATAAAAGATCATAAGCCTTCTTGGCCGTTCCGCTCGGTGAATCTTTCTTAAATCTGTGGTGCGACTCGATGATCTCGGCATCGTACCCCTTCAGGTGGATCGCAGCTTCTTTGACGATCTTCCAAAAGACGTTTACGCCCACTGAAAAATTTGGGGAGATGACCGCGGAAACGCTGCCATTTATCGCCCGTTCGATCTTTTCCTTTTGCTCTTTCGAGAAACCCGTCGTTCCAACCACTAAATCAATTCCACTTCTCGATGCAGTTTCTATATTCTCCACAGCGGCATCTGCAACCGTAAAATCCACATATACATCTGCTTTTGGAGATAATCCTTCAAATATCTCATCCATCCTTCTTGCATCCTCTATCTTCAGGTCCCCGACCTTTTCTCCAACCCCAGAAACGTCCATCGCGACTGCCAATTCCATGTCGTTCGCCTCTACTACATCTTTACATATCAGAGCTCCCATCCTTCCGTTTGCGCCGGCGACTGCAACGTTTATCATTTTTTTATTCCTTGATGTATCTCTCTAAAACCTCTTTCAGTCTTCTCTCATTCTCTTCGGATAAGGGGACCAGAGGTAGTCTAAGCCCACCTGCCGCCAATCCCCGCATCTTACATGCGGTTTTGACAGGTATTGGATTCGTCTCGATGAAGAGAGCCCTAAAGATCGGCGAAAGATCGTAATGTTTCTCCCTCGCCTTCTCTAAATCTCCAGATTTGAAGTATTCGTACATCTCGACGAGTTCCTTCGGTAATACGTTTGCTACAACGGAGATCACGCCAACTCCCCCAAGAGAGAATATGGGGAACGCCTGATCGTCGTTTCCAGAGAGAGCCTCAAAATCTTCATCTCTCGTAAGCTCTATGATTTGAGAGATCTGGGATATACTGCCTGAAGCTTCCTTTATACCATCTATACCATCTATCTTAGATAATTCCGCCACAACGGACGGCTTCATATTTATTCCAGTCCTCGATGGGACGTTGTATAAGATGATCGGTATATCTATACTCTCTGCCAACGTACTAAAATGTTTTATCAGTCCTGCATCCGTCGGCTTGTTATAGTATGGCGTTATGACCAATACCCCATCCGCCCCAGCGTCTTCAGCATATTTTGAAAGTTCTAACGTCTCTTTTGTGCTATTAGATCCAGAACCAGCCAAAACTGGGACATTTGCAGTATCTACGGCAATATCTACAACTTTTTTATGCTCTTCGTGCGACATCGTCGCCGATTCGCCTGTTGTTCCGCAGGGGACTATTCCGTGGACTCCGTTCTCCTCCAAAAATTCGATATTTTCCTTAAGCCCCTCTTCATCTACCTCATCCTCTTTTGTGAACGGCGTTATAATTGCTGGAATAACACCCTCAAACATCACTTATCTCCACTCCCTCTTTAGAGCGTCTTGAATATCGAACCTTTCGGGTAACATATCCCGCAACAGTATTTCTAATCTTCTTGCTCTCTATATTCGTCAGTTCTCCAACCTTCTTTTTGTTCTGATCGTATTCCACCGTGAATTCACTCGGATATCTTTCGAGGAGCTTCTTCGCCAAAACCTTCACCATCGTCGGTTTAACCGTCATATCTTTGATCCCTCGAAGGTCTTAATATTTAAATGTTGACTAAAATTTTTCGCGCCTTCTCTGCAACATCATCAGAAGATCCTCCAAAGATCCTGATCATCGGCTCCTTTCCGATTCCCCCTCGGTCAAATATTATCTCCGGAACTTTTCCAAAGTTTCCAAAGTTTTTGATACCCTCAGATATTCCCCACTCCATCGTTTTTACCCCTTCTGGTTCATCTTTCCTATCGAAGTATGAGATTGAAAAAGAAAGCTCTTTACATATATCCAATATCTCTTCTGAAAATTTTATGTTCATTGCACTTCTGATCTTCTCGTCGTATCTCATTACCGTCAATATCGTCCTCGCCACGTGTTCGCTTGCTCCAAACCCTATACACCCTGCCCTAACCTCCTTTTCATTCACTTTCGTTATTCTCCCTTCCACTGCTGCTATGTCTTTCAGATCCCTTGGATGATGTATCGCCATTCCGAGATTGCTTCCGACCTCAGGAATGACCTTACCGATATTTTTAAGCTTTAAAATTTCTTCAAGGGATCTCTTCAAATTA
>RXIL01000064.1 GCA_004212085.1 Candidatus Methanolliviera hydrocarbonicum | reverse complement strand
TAAAAAAGGCATTTTAATCTATGTTATCTCGTCCTACCGCCATATAAAAAGATTCTCCTACAAAGATACTCATCTTGTAGAATGTCTTTGGTAATGCNATCAGGAGATATGCGACTTCAGATGGTATCTCTCTTTTCTCTTTTTACAGACCTTAAGCATACTTNAGATCATCNGAAGGAACTATAAATGGTTCTGATCTTCTTCCCGTGGTCGGAAACCAATATTCTTCATACAAAAAGATTTTATACAGCAAATAAAANGGAGAACGAAAAGGGGGGTTAAGATGGTAAGATTTCCAGAGGCGGATAAGAGACTTTTCGATATGAGGATCTGTATGCGATGCAATGCTAGGAACCCTATAAGGGCCACAAAGTGCAGAAAATGCGGTTACGCCAAATTGAGAAGAAAGGCGAAGGATAGAAGGGCATGAGGTACGATGAGATCAAGGATTTTCACATGAAGACGCAGCAGTTGGGGAATGAAGTATTATAAACAGTGCATCGTCGTGAGGAGCGATTTGAAATTGTCCAAGGGCAAACTTGCCGCCCAGGTCGCCCATGCGTCCCTTTCTGCATTTTTGAATGCCAATATTTTGGTAAGAAGGAAGTGGCTCAAATGCGGGCAGAAGAAGGTAATTCTCAAGGTCTCTTCATTGGACGAGCTCATAGATATAGAGAAAAAAGTGAGTAAGAGCAAGTTGCCTTATTCTCTCATAAAAGATGCAGGGCTGACCCATATTCCACCCGGTACAATCACGACGTTGGGGATAGGACCGGAGAGAGAGGATAGGATAGATGGAATTACAGGGCATCTAAAGATGCTATGACATGCTCAAGAAGATTTTTGAATACGCCTTTCAATGTGGAGAAAGAAGTCGGGATCGAATGTTATCTGACTGAGACTGCTGGTATTGGAGGGAAGATAAAGGTAAGACCGAAAGATTTTGTCGTTAGAGAGATGTATGATCTCGAATTTTGTGGTTCGGGAAAGTATGCGGTCATAGAGGTTGAAAAAACTAGATGGGATACCCACAAATTAATTAAAGAGTTATCGGGAAGATTAGGAATCGGTAAGAACCGGATAGGCTATTCTGGGACAAAAGATAAAGATGCCGTCTCGACGCAAAAGATGAGCATTTGGGGTGTTAAGAGAGATGAATTGGAAAGGATCAATATAAAAGATGTTAGCATCAGATTTTTAGGTTATTCCAATAAGAATATACACCTTGGAGACCATTATGGAAACTATTTTGATGTGACGATAAGAGATGTCCCATCTATAGGAAAAGCGGTGGACCGTGTTGATGATACAATCAGAGAGGCGAAAGAGAAGGGAGGATTTCCAAACTTCTTTGGGATGCAGAGATTCGGCAGTTTGAGACCGATAACGCATAAAGTCGGAGAGAGAATAGTTAAAAGAGACTTCAAAGGCGCGGTTTTGACATATTTGTCATACACATCTAAATACGAATCGGAAGAGACAAGAGAAGCAAGAGAATGTGCCAAAGAAGAAGACTTTAAGAAAGCGTTGAAGATCTTTCCAAAACATCTCAGATACGAGCTTGCGATCTTAAATCATCTCGTAAAATGTCCAAAAGATTACATCGGAGCATTGAAGAGTATCCAACTTGGTGTTAGGACGCTATTCGTACATGCGTATCAATCCTACATATTCAATGAGATCTTGAGTGAACGTATAAGGAGGGGGTTATTTTACCAATGTATGGATGGAGATTACATCTCTTTTAGGGGGAACAAAAATATCGAGAGGTCGGACAGAAAAAGAATAAAACTTTACGAGAGTTTGATCGAGAAGAGAAGGGCTTTTATAACCGCCCCCCTGATCGGGTACGAGAGCGAGCTAAGCGATCTTGAGTTGGAGGTCTCGGACTCATTTGAGATAGATAGAGAGACCTTCAAGATAGAAGAGTTTCCGGAATTATCTTCAAAGGGCATTAGGAGACCCATATCGATCTGCTCAAAAATCGAAGATTTTCGAAAACAGACAGAGATATCCTGCAAGATAGTCGAAGACGGATTGAATCTAAAATTTCCACTCTTGAAGGGAAGTTATGCCACATCCCTCTTGCGTGAGGTTATGAAAGAGGATCCGGTTAAAGCAAATTTTTAAAGATTCACAGATATTTTTTAAACCATTCTAAACTTATATCGATCGCTTTATCTCTTAAACTCAGATCCATAAACCTATGATCTGCTCCATCGATGATCTTCAACTCTTTTGGCTCATCTGCACGATCATATAGTTCTCTTGCATGTGAGACTGGGACAAACTCATCTTTATCACCGTGGATTATCATGATCGGGCACCTGATATCCTGTATGACGTCCCTTGCATCACTTTTAAGGTCTTCCATTGGCAAGCGGTAAGGTGCCGACCATGTGACTATCGCTTTTACTTCTTCCTCCGCCGCGATCAGGATCGATAGATATCCACCCATGCTGCTGCCAAAGAGACCGATCCTATTGGCATCGACAGATGGCTGATTCTTGATGAGGTTTATCGCCGTCCTCAAGTCCTCAATCCTATTGGAAAGATCTTTGATCTTATCCCCTTCGCTCTCTCCGCACCCCCTAAAATCGAACCTGAATACCGAAAAATCGTTTGAGAACCTTTTCGCTATCTCGATATACTTCTCGCTATCTTTATAGCTATCGAGTCCGTGGCACGTGATGACGCATGCACTTTCTCTCTTCCCCGCCGGGTGAAAGACTCCTACCAGTTTCTTATCTTTACTTAAGAATTCGACTCTTCTCATCTTGATAAAGGTTAATTTGTATACGATAAATTTGTTTCGTTTATCTTCTTTTTAAAATTCCTCACTACGACCAGCGTGTTTGTGAAGATGGATATCTTTAAATTATAAAAGCATTTTATTTGCTGATGTATGGAAGATCTATCTCTGTGGGCTGCAAAAGAGATGGCTGGGCGTTAATGGTTCAAATAATCCTAACGAGATGATTCTATGGATGAAACTATAAACAATCCTATAAATCCGATGTACCTATACTCAAAACAAGTCAAAGGCGAAAAAGTGAAGAGTGATCTTCTTAATAGGCAGGTGGACAAGGAGAGAGTTTCTACTGCAATTACATCTTTAAAAGAGATCGGAAAACAGAGAAGCCTTGAAGAGTTTGAGCTCAGGGATAATTGTAAGGAGTGGGTATATGAGATTTTAGGTGATTGTTCAAAGAGTAAAGAAGCCGAATATTTATTGAACGATTTTACGGATTCAATGATGACTCGTATGAGAGAGAAGGGCAAGTTTGCCTTCGCCGTAGTCTCCGAAGGATCTCTTCTTCTTTGTCACAGTAGCATAGGGGAACAGATAATCACCCCCGCTTGGGAAGGGGTTAACAGGATGTTTGATAAAGATAATGTGGAGCATTTTGTCCTTTTTCAGAAAAAGAAAGAGATAACAACTGTGGCATACTACGAACATTCTCCTTCAGAGTTTTTCACGCGTTGGTTGGGCATGCCGGAGAGGGAGGCATTCTTTTACCTTGGAGGAAAAAACAGAATATACGTAGATATTGATGGCATAGATTGTGCACTTGAGTTGAGCGAGGATGAAGTGGAGGAGAAGTTGCTTAAGAGGACAAGCCCATTCAAAGTCGAAAAAAATCAGTTGATATTCTCAAAACCTATAGAAAAACTGCGAGTAAATCAGATAAGAAGAGGAAAAAAGAGATACAAATCTATTGAGGACTTTCTTCAAGACTACCTGGCAAGGAAATATGAACTTTCCTATTATCAAAAAACGTACAGAAAAATAGCAGGATCTCTTGACCCCATGCTGCAAAAACACATTGATGATTTTGATAGGCTTGTAACAGTTTCATCAAATGGAGAGCAGGTCAAAGTGAGGAAGAGAAATCCCAATTTTGAGATATTATTCGCTGGGAAATCGGCTTCAAGTGCAACAATAGAGATGCGAGAGAGTTATTTTGACCGCCTATTTACAAATTTTCTAAACGAAACGCGTACTCGAGTTTTTCATGCTGGAATGGAAATGTATCCGCAATCCTATGGGCCTTTCAAGATAGGATCATTGGAGATATTCAATAAAATTGAGAGCAACACAATCATCACAAATCTGTTAGAGTTCTCTCAGAAAATTAATATTTTAGATGATACTCTCAAGAGAGCTCTATACTATTCGATATTCCTATTATTGAGTAAGATTAATGAAAAGAAACCAATATCCTATTTTTTCACAAAATTTGCGAATGAACTTGGGGAAGGCATTCACAAATCAGGTATTGTCCTTCATAATGAAACAGGTGTTATTGAGTTCAAGTCAAGGGACTATTTAATAGGCAAAGATGAAGATGTATCAAAACGTATCTCAGAAGATGTAAAGAGCAAGATTAGTTATCATCCATTCAAAATATATTTTTTTGGTATTAATGATAAGACAAAGAAGATGGATCATCTGACAAGTAGTAGGTTAAGCAGTGATAGAGTTGATAGTTTGGAGAAGAAAATTGCTAAGGAATTAGGGAATAAGATGCGCGTAACTCTGTTGAAGCTTCCATTAGATACAGGTGATGAGTGCCTTTTAATCATGCTTGTAGTCGAGGATAATACTATATAGGGAATAATATACTATAGTCCATCGTATAACATAAATCTGGATTGGTGATGAAAGCTATAATTAAGGAAGACGGAAAGGTTAAGGTCGAAGATGGACTTGAAGATTTGTCGCTGGTGGAGACATTCTTTTTACTGGAGAGAGACAAGATAGAACTTTTTTCTGATGATGGAAGAAAGATGAATCTGGAGAAATTTTTTGAGATCGGTTCGAGGTTAGACCCGAGGTTCGAGATAAAGTGTATCGTTTATAGAGACCTGAGAGAGAGGGGTTACCACGTAAAACATGGTTTGGCAGATTTTAGACTATATCCCAGAGGAAAAAAACCTGGAGAGGGAGAGGCGACGCGTTACATCTACGCCGTCTCTGAAAGGGAACCTTTGCCTATGAAATATATTCTGCAAAAGGTAAAGATGATCAATAATATCAGAAAAACGATGATCCTCGCCGTGGTCGATGAAGAGGGAGGGATGACATATTACAGCGTCAAAGAGGCTATCTTTAAGCCGGGCGAAAGAAAGGCATTCGAGACTAAATATATAGCACATCTCGTCAAAGATAACGTTTTTTTATGGGATTCTCCGGAAAGGGCTTTGAACGATCTCTTTGAAGGGGGATTTTATGGAAAACCTTTTGGAGGCATTTTGCAGCTATCTTTGATAGAATCTGCCTACCTTCTGGAAAAAAATACTATTAGAATAGTTAAAGGCAGAGAAGAGATCAGCATAGATGAATTTTTTGCTCATTGCAGTGACACCATAGAGAATTTCTCGATGATTTATGGGGTTTATAGAGATCTCAGGGAGACAGGATTGATCGTCAAGACTGGATTTAAATTTGGCTCACACTTTAGGATATACGAAAAGATGGATCTAATGGCATTCCCCCACTCAAGATATTTGGTGCACGTCTTTCCCATCGATCATGTATTTAAGATACCCGATATATCGAGAGCCGTTAGATTGGCTAACAGCGTAAAGAAGAGGATGATATTTGCCGGGGTGGGAGACGCGATNGANTATATAGATATCACCAGAATAAAACTTTAAGCAGCGGTGGGTGATTTTCCAGATTTCCAAAGATGGNTGGNGACGGGCGAGACGATTGCACACTTGAGATATATGGAGAATAGAGAGGGTCGTGCTAAACTAAATGTTTGATCAAGGGATGATCTACAATTAAAGGAGAAGAGAGATGAATGAAGAATTAAAACGCGATCTTGGTCTTTTCTTTGAACCGAGAAGTGTTGCCGTAATTGGTTCGCTCGAAACAGGTTTTTCAGGTGGCGGCGTTATAATAGAAAATCTGCGTAAGTTTGGTTTTCCGGGTAAAATTTATCCTGTCAATCCGTCTTATGACAAAGTTCTCGATCTGAGGGTTTATCCTAATATAGATGAGATCCCAGAGGTTGTCGATCTGGCAATCGTGATCACCCCAACCAGGGTTGTCCCCTCGATCGTTAAAGAATGTGCCAAAAAGGGCGTAAAAGCGGCCATCATTGTATCGGACGGCTTTGCAGAGTTCAGTGATGAAGGAGCCGAGCTCCAGCGGGAGGTGGTCGAGATTGCAAAATCCACCGGATTGCACATCATGGGACCAAACACGATCGGCGTCGTCAACACCGCGATAGGTCTTGTGACCAACCAGTTTATAGTGGGATATGAAAAAATTAGAAGAGGGGGTATCGCTCTGGTCTCTCAATCGGGCGTGATCGGGCTCCAGGCGCTGCCCTTTGAGAATTATGGTCTGAGCAAGATGTGTGACCTCGGCAATAAGTGCGATCTCGATGAGAGCGACCTTTTAGAATACTTGGCTGATGATCTGGATACGAAGGTAATCGGTCTTCATCTCGAGGGCGTAAGAGAGGGCCGTCATTTTTTGAAGACGGCTAGGAATGCCGTTGCAAAGAAACCCGTTTTAGCCTTTAGATTGGGACGAACGGATGAAAGTAAAAGAGCCATGGCGTCACATACGGGTTCTATGGCGGGAGAGTACAAAATTTATGAATCTGTATTCAAACAGGCGGGAATTATTGCGGTCGATACGCTCCGGGAGTTCCTCGAAATTCCAAAGATATTTGTCTCTCAGCCTTTGCCTGAGGGAAACCGAATTGCCATAATAACGATCACAGGGGCAGGTGGAACAATAGCGATAGATAAAGCCATCGAGTCCGGGTTATCTCTCGCTAAATTCTCCGCTGAGACCTTGGATAAACTCGCAAAGATACATCCGACGTTGAGGGGCAATCCGATTGATATAGTTCCAGCGATGTTGAGTGTGGATCCCATCTCTCTATATAAAGACGCCATAAACTTACTTTTGAGCGATAAAAATGTCGATTGCATCGCCATCACTTGCTGGGCAGATCCAATGATCCCCCCACAATTCTACGTTCAATTACTAAGTGATCTGAATATGACAAAACCCATAACGATCTGGGTCTATGGCCCAACGCATTCCAGCGTGGAAGAGACGCTACGCGAGCTAGAAAATTCTGGTTTTCCCGCCTTCCCGGATTTTGAGACCGCTATCAAGGCGATTGGTGCAATGTATGAATATTCGGTTACATGTAGCCATCATGATATAGATGAGATTGATATTTGAGCTTTCGGGAGAAGATACCAAACTCGCTAAAGCGGAGGTCCTCTCGCTCTTCCAGGATTATAAGGTACTCTTTGATCTCGGAACGATCTTAGGATTGGAAGTTAGCATGGATTTAGGTGAGGGGGGCTACAGGGACCCAAAAGTCGAAGATTTGAGATTACTGGCGATGACTCATTATGTTTCAGAGATATTGGGCGAATCCGATGACATCAAGGAAGATATAATTGAATCAGCGAAGAAGATAAGTATAGAGAAAAGACCGCTCTCTGTCAGGTGCAGGAAAGTAAAAGAGAGTAAGCTTAGAAGTGGAGAAGTGGAGCGTGCGGTGGGAGAAATTTTTTACCAGAAGGGATTCAAGATAGACCTGAGAGAGCCAAAGATCGAGATAAGGATCATAATTTGTGGGGAGAGGGCATTCATCGCGAGAAAGATCTGTGATTGCGATAAAAAATTTTTGAGAAGGAATCCGATGGAGATGCCGTTCTTCTATCCCGGGGTTCTGAATCCAAAACTAGCTCGAGTTCTCGTAAATCTTTGCGGTTTAGAGAAGGGAGAGAGACTTTTGGATCCGATGTGCGGTTCAGGGGGAATCTTGATCGAAGGGGTCTCGAGAGGTCTCGAGGTCTTCGGCGTCGATGCGAGGGAGAGGATGGTTAAGGGAGCATTTGAAAATCTCAGGTCTTCAGCGTTTAAGGGATACAATTTTATGGTGGGAGATTCAAGGAATTTGTGCTTTAAGGATCGATCGATGGACGGGATCGTAGTAGACATGCCTTATGGACAGTCTTCTCCTATAATAGGAAAGAGTGCAAGGGAGTTATACTACAGATCGATGGAAGAGATCTTCAGAATTTTTAAGAAGCGGTGTGTCGTTGTCGCGAGGGAAGATTTGTCAGAGATCGCGGAGAGCATCGGATTCAGATCGATCGAGAGATATGAGCAGCGGGTGCATAGAAGTCTGACGAGAAAAATTCTGGTTTTATCATGAGGCTTAGATGTTAGAGACCATCTTTCTTGGGACGGGGGGGGCAGTCCCCACGCCGAGCAGAAACACCTCCTCAGTCATGTTGAGGTATGAGGGAGAGAAGATATTGTTTGATTGCGGTGAGGGGACGCAGCGGCAGATGATGATTGCGAAGACGGGTATGAAGAACTTGAAGAGGATATTCATATCCCACTTCCACGCGGATCACTTCATCGGCTTGCCCGGTCTCATCCAGACGATGAACTTCAACGGGAGAGTTGAAGACCTAGCTATATATGGGCCTCTGTATGCGGAGAGGTTCGTCGAATTGATAAAGAGTATGGGATATTGTAAATTCCGTTTTAATATAATCGGAAAGGAATTAAAAGAGGGGGATTTTATAGATGGAGATAATTACCGCATAACGGCATTCAAGACCGATCACAACGTTCCAAGTCTTGGATATATCTTTCAAGAGAATGATAGGCCAGGAAGGTTTAACGTGGAGAAGGCGACCTCTTTGGGGCTTAAACCGGGTCCTTCCTTCGCTAAACTCTGCTCAGGATTGCCTGTGGAACTTGATGGAAAGACCATAACGCCGGAGATGGTCATTGGACCGAAGAGATCAGGAAGAAAGATCGTCTATTCTGGAGATACCCGACCGTGCGAATCATTGTTCAATGCTTCAAAGGGGGCAGATCTGCTCATCGCCGATGGAACTCTGGAGAGCGATTTAAAAGACTGGGCACTGGATACGAAGCACTCCACAGTGAGGGAGAGTGCAGAGCTTGCGAGGAGGGCTAGTGTAAAGAGGCTCATCTTGACCCACATAAGCCCCAGATATTCTGATAATATAAAAAAATTGAAAGATGAGATAAAAGAGTTTGACTCTGCAATGATAGCGGAAGATTTCCTCAAGATAGAAATTCCTTTCCGGGAGTAAGGTTAAAAGTAATAAGATCCCTCATATTTTTTGCCATAATTCTCCTCTGATCGAGGAGTGTCTCTTCATTCTTAAATCCTTCTACTAATCTTTCCAACTCCCCTCTTTTCGTTCTTTTCATCACTCTGGCGCATCTCACCATCTCTAGAATCACGCTAACAACATTGTCGATGATCGTGATTGAGGCGTCTCTTGCCGTCCTCGAGAAGGGATTCAGTTCGATGGCAATGGTGGTCTTTCCCATATCCTTAAGTTTCTTAGTTCTATCTCCGTCTTCGAGAGCTAAAAGAACGGTGTCTGCTCCATAAATTCCCCGCTCATCGACGATCCCCCTCGCGTGATCTATCTCTGCCAACCTGATACTCTTCTTTCTTTCACCGAGAACGACCAAAGCCCCATTTTTTTTGAGATGTTCCACGACCCTCCCAACCCTCTCTTCTGTCCTGTAGAAGAGATTGACTTCGAGGGGGACATTTAGCTCTTTACTGAGCAACACAAGATCTTTAGGAACAATAGCAGCAGTATTTCCATTCACAGAGATTACCGGGTGTTTTGATAGAATTAATGACGCTACTGCAGCCTTTATGCTTGTCATCGTTGGGGGAGAAATGTCCTTTCCCATTAAGAGACCGAATGCCTCTCCACGCCCCTCGGCCATCAACCCATTAACACCCGTAATCCCGAGTTTGACACCTTCAATTATCTTCTCTTTTGTATATTCCCGCGTATTTATCTTTGTGTTCATAAAAATTTTGCCATCAGTTCCATCTTCGAGAGTATATGACCGGAGTTACTACTTCTATCCACCATCTCTACACACCATTTGCTATCCTCTTCTTCCCCCTCGACCGTTATATCTGGATTGATCCCGTGTACCATACCTAAAAGAAGATTATATAGGCACAGACGTGTCGATCTCAAGGCACCCTCCGGGAAAGAGAGCAGAAACTTGCAATACTTATCCTTCCTATCAACGACTTCTACGTTGTAATTATAGATCTTTGTATAGTATTCCATGGCTCTTAACGTCATCTTCGTGTCGCTCCTGTGCCTTAGCTTTATTAGGGAATCTATCAGTTCATAGCATCTTTTAGACAGAGTTTTAATATCTTCATCGTCAAACATTCTTACACCTGATCTCTTATACCTTAATTCGTCTATGTTCATATTCCCCAAGATATTAAATGTCTGTTTTGCTTCTCCAAATTTACCTCCAAGCTTCTCCTGCTCCTTAATCGCATCTATCGNATCGTCGGAATATCCGCATTCCTCTATCAGATACGGATGATCCCTAGTACTTTTCTTACCATCGAAATCCATGGCTCTTTCAAGGCTCAAATATTTATCTCTGGTGCAATCTGCCTCCAACCATTCTCCGTTTGCATAAACCTCGCAGATACCATGCTTTATCTTACGCATGAATCTGCTCTTCGTGTTTATGATTGGTATATCACTGAAACACTCTCCCGATATCCATTTAAACGCAAATCTGGCAGGGATACCTTCAGCCCTGAGTAAAGCTACGAGCAGATTGGCTTTATTATAACAATTTCCCTTCCTTATATTAAGCACCTCGGATGACTTCACGAAGGGTTCGAAGAAATATTTTATCTCGTCCCTCACATAATAAAAGGCGTTCACGATGAATTCCCTATCGTCAGAACTTTTTTCTCTAAGTTCATCCGCCAATCCTTTTATCTCAGGATCTTCACAGTCGCAGAACGCCGTCTGTGTCGTATAGTTATCCATATTATCCATAGTTATGATAAATACTGATCTCTATTAAAAATTTTGCAGATAAGATTAAAATTTTGTGTCTAGATCAGTATAACCCGCATGAGCATCCCAACCGTGAGAGATACAACTACCATTAGCCCCGTCGCTTTCAGCATATCCTTCAAGCCGAGTTCCCTTAGTAATACGACGAATGTGGCGATACAAGGAAAATATGTACATAGTATCACAGAGGCGATCGTCAATTGTTCTGCAGTCATTCCCAAGGGAAGAAGCATTCCAATGGCTATATCCTTCCTAAGGAAGCCCATGATCAACGCGGCGATCGCACCCTCCGGTAATCCTAGTAGCGTTGTAAGGATTGGTGCAAAGAGATCTGATAAGAATTGAATCGCTCCGGAGATGTAAAGTATGTTTACGATGAATACACCCAGCAGAACGAATGGAACGGCCTCTGCCAAAAATCCGCGAACTCTCATCCCCGTCTTCTTTAAAAGTGCTGAGGGGAGAGGCATACGATAAGGGGGAACCTCCAGCAACAGCTCCGGGCTTTCTCCCCCTACGATCCGTTTCAATACGAGCCCGATGCAGATATATAACAAGAAGAGAACTCCATAGACGATAATGATCCATTTAATCCCGAATTTTCCCAAAACGCCGAATATCATCGCGCTTTGAGCCATACATGGAACCGCTATTGCCATGAGTGTGGCGGCGATGAACCGCTGCTTTTTCGTCTCCAATACCCGTGTTGCCAATGCGCCAGGTACGTTGCAACCGAGTCCGAGTATCGTGGGAACGATTGCCGATCCATGTAAGCCCAATCTGTGCAATCCCGTATCCACTAAAACCGCGAGCCTAGGCAGATACCCGACGTCCTCCATCAAACTTAACATCAGATAAAAGAGTATGACGAACGGTAATACCATATCCAACGGCACGTATAGACCGGTGGTGAGCAGGCCAAATGACTCGACGAAGTTGAGCTCTGTGGCGGTTCCTATCAAAATATCGTGCAGTAACCCGGAAGGAGCAAATGAGTTTACCGCATTCATGATAAAGGGTCCATAATAATTGTAAAAGATAGGATCCATTACGTATTCGATGATCAAATTACCAAGCGTGACTATCACCTGGAACATCAAGATGACAACGATTATAGCGAGAGGAATGCCAGTTATCGGATTCACAGACGCATCCGAAAGCCTCTCCCAGATTGTATGGTGTCTGTGGCGCACCGCCTGAACTTTTCCGATGATCTCTCCGATCTTCTTCCATCGCTCCTCCTCCGACATCGGTCTTATCCTTTCGGATATCTTTGCCTTCTCAATCATGGAGGCGAGATCAGATATACCTTCTCCGCTGATCGCACACGTCGGCACGATCGGCACACCCAGCAGCTCTTCCAATTTACCGACGTCTATATCTATTCCTTTGTGTTTCGTTTCATCCCACATGTTTAAAGAGATGATCGTTCGTTTCTTCTTTTCTAGTATTTCTAACGCTAAATATAAATTCCTTTCCAAATTGGTAGCATCTACGACGTTTATGATGATATCCCCCGTCTGAAGCATCTTAGATGCCACTTCTTCCGCTTTAGACGTTGGTTCGAGAGAATATGTCCCGGGCACATCTATGAGATCAAACTTCCTCCCTCCAATACGAACGGTGCCCTTTGTGAAATCTATCGTTGTTCCTGGATAATTAGATGAGATTACATTTACTCCGGTCAAACGGGAAAAAACGACACTCTTTCCAACGTTTGGGCTACCCATCAAAAGTATCTGATTTGCAATCATCCCATCCTTTCCACCAGTATCTGAGTTGCCATCCTTCTGCCAATTGCCACCTGAGTTCCCCCGGCATCCACAACGATGGGCCCCCTCATCGGCTGTGTTGCTACGACTCGTATCATTCTACCTTCGATGAGCCCCATTGTCCTGAAACGAAGTTGTCTTCCTCTTCCGTGTCCTAGCACTGCTACTCTCCCCATTTCACCGGGAATGAGGGTGGTTAGCGGAACCAAATCTCCTTTATCTGACATGATCATATCTTCTTATCCCCCAAACGCCTCTTTGCATCCTTTCACCTTTTAAATTTGTCTTTGCGAAGAGAATTTTATTATTAGACGAACTTATTAGACATATTTCCTTTGCGTGATCACGAGTTGTTCTAAGTAATCCCGGCCGCCGCATCCTTTACACTCTCTCTGATCCACGCCACCACTTTGGGATGTGGTACCAGACCTTCCGTGGTATATTGGATACCCTGCTTCCCATGTTCCCTGAGCAGATGCCTTGAGAATACTTCCATCATCCCGCTCATATCTCCTTCGCCCCCCATCATCGCATCCGATATTTCCATTCCCAGCATTAATATTGGATCTCCAATTCCTTCTGGCATACAAGAGAGACAAAGCGACATGGGAGGTGAGATAAGCCCCGAACATGAATAAACTCCCAGATTAAGAGGCGCCTTCGTCCCACCGATCAACATGGGAAATAACATCTTTGAGTACATTCCCTCACCCAATACCAGAGGAATGGCGATTACATCTCCCGCCCCTTTTGCTTCCCTCATCACCGAAGGTATGTTAAACTTAGGCGTTAAGACACCGTATCGTACATCTTTGAAGCCACCATTTACCCGCACAAAATCACACCAGCGATCCATATCTTCCTGGAATGCTCTCCAATCTTCATTCAACTCTGATCCGTGCACTAAGAAGACGACGATCTCATCACCTGACGGAGACTCATTCAGCTCGCTCAGGTCGAGCGCACGTTCGAGGAGTAATTCGCCGATCAATCGATTGCCATTCATCCCCGGGGTAAGTACGATATTGGCATCTGTCTGAATTGGTTTGATGATCCGTGAACTCACGCCTCCCCGAAGCCCGAGTAAATATTCCATCTCTCGCCCATGACTGTGATGCGTGGAGATCAGCAGCGGTACCACGATGATCGTATTCACACCCTTCTCTTCAAGTCTCTCAATGGCCCCTTCTAATGTGTATTTTGGCACCATCTCCAAAAATGCAACCTCTGTGGGATAATCTAATCCCCCTTGCTCCGTCATCTCGAAGATCGTTTCAGCCCACTCAGGGGTTGGATCTCCATGGCCCAAAATGATAATCCCGATCTTCTCTTCCGGCGCCGCCATGGCGAAAGGGGAAAATAGCGCGAATGACAAAATGCTTACCAACAGCAGCCCGATCAACCTATTTTTTGGCCTTCTCATATCATCTCGCTTCTCAATTATAACTGTGCATAAATATATTGTTGTTAGGTATGAAAATAACTTGCCCTAAGAAAGTTCGGTTTTTGATGAGAAATCTAATCTTTTAGCGATATTTCTCTCCTTTTGTTGCCCGCCATCTGATCTTAAAGATCAAGTTTTAAATAATGGAAAGTCTCTAAAAGACCGATATGCTTACGGGGGCACATATCATCATTGGAGGGAGAGTACAAGGTGTTTTTTTTCGAGCATTCACGCGGAAAAATGCCCTAAAGCTTAAGATAAAGGGCTGGGTGAGGAATATTCCAGATGGAGGTGTCGAGGTTATCTGTGAGGGGAGGAGGGAGGATATAGAAGGATTAATAAAAGAGCTGTGGAAAGGTCCAGCATTCTCGATTCCAAGAGACGTAAGGACAGAGTGGAAAGAGTATAAAGGAGAGTTTAAGGATTTTACCATTAAGTATTGATATTCTCCTCTCTTCCATTATTGCATCCCCAAACATCCTTTCTCAATTCCCGGGCACCTCTAACAGCGACCACAACTTCCACAGTTATATCCGCAACCTCCGACGTTTTGATCTCTGACCGCAAACCCTGAACCGCAACTATCATCTATATAATCTATCTGGCTTTCTTTGAGTTCTATCTCTAAAGAGCGTTCGAAGACCACTCCAATACCATTTCTCTCAACTTTTACATCATCTTCAGAGATCCCCTTCTCAAGCTTCAACGCATATCGTGGTCCGTTGTAATCTACCTCGGCAAGATAAATCCTCAGGAGACGGTCTTCTTTGCCTTCTTCTTCCAAGATCTTTTTTATCTCATCTGCCGCTCTATTCGTCACAGTTACCATAACATATCCCTCCTCCTTTTAGTATCTCTAAAAATTCTCTCAAATCCCTGACGACGTGGTCCCCCTCATAATCTCCTTCTCTGTCCAGAAGATAGGCGTTTATTCCCACCTTCTTGGGTACCTCATGATCGAATATATTATGATCTCCCACGTGATAAAAGTTTTCTGGCTCAACTTTGACCTCTTTCAGCACCTCTATATAAAATTTTGTCTCCTTCTTAACCATTCCAAGATCGGATGTGGAAGAGAAGATATATGTGAAGTAATCTTTTATCCCTCCAATCTGAACATCCACAAATTCTCTCATGGCGTTCGTGGATAGTACAAGCGTGTATCGATCTTTTAGACCGTCCAATGCCTCCAATGCGTCTGAAAAGATCTTTATTTTATCTTCGTACATCTTTAAGAGATCTTCTACCGAGAAGTCCAGATTAAAATATTTCATCCAATAATTTATATCGTACCATTCTATATTACCCTCTCCGACCTTCTCATATTCGTATTCAACAAGTTTTACCGCCTCTTCCAGCCCTACCTCATATTTTTCTTTGTATAATCTTGGAATGCCGTCTCTCCAGACTGAATCTGCAAATTTCTTATCCGTAATCGTGCCATCCATATCAAAGGAGACGACTTCCTTCATCTCTCATCTTTAGTGCATGTCTATAAATAAAAGCTTCGCATTCAAGAGTTTGTAAAGGAGATTTTGAAATGTTAAACGTTGGAATTATTGGGGGAACGGGCTATACGGGTGGAGAACTTCTAAGAATTTTATGTTGCCATCCAGATGTTGAAATCGTCGCGGTAACCTCGAGAAATGCTGCTGGAAAGAAGATAGAGGAAGTCCATAAAAATTTGAGGGGGATCGTGGATATGGAATTCGTCGATACGAGAGCTAAGATCGCAAAGGAGTGCGATGTGGTCTTTACGGCGGTGCCTCACACAAAAGCGATCTCGATCGTTCCAAAGCTCCTAAAATATGGGTCGAGAGTAATCGATCTCAGTGCGGATTATAGATTAAAGGTGAAAGAATATGAGAGGATATACGGGGTTGAACACACCGATAAGGAAAGAAAGGCGATATATGGGCTTCCAGAGATTTATCGAGAAGATATAAGAGATACAGACCTNGTTGCTAACCCTGGATGTTTTCCAACGGGGACGATCCTTGCCGCGGCTCCTATTGTGANGGAAGGATATGTAGAGAGGGTNATCTTCGATTCAAAGACGGGGATTTCTGGAGCAGGAGTAAATCCGACAGAAAACTCACACTATCCAAATCTGGCAGAGAACGTGATTCCCTACAAAATGATAGATCATAGGCACGTCGAAGAGATGAGAGAAGCACTTGAAGGGGTTAAGGTCAGCTTTACACCACATATAATCGCGGCGATAAGAGGGATACTAACTACTGCACACATCATCCTTAAAAGAAAGCTCGCCCTAAAGGATGTGGTAGACATATATAATGAAGCTTATGGAAAAGAGCCGTTTATAAGATTGCATGGGGATATACCTAATCTATCTTATGTCAGAGGAACAAACTTCTGTGACATTGGGGGTTTTTCCCTTGAGGAAGAGAACGATAGGCTCGTGATTATAAGTGCCATAGACAATCTGGTTAAGGGGGCATCGGGACAGGCGGTGCAGAACATGAACATCATGTTCGGGCTGGATGAAAAAGCAGGATTATTTTATCCGGGTTTATCTCCTTGAAGAACCTAAGGTTCTTTCAACTTCTATGTGCTCAAAAATTCGAAGGATTTTTGAAGACCCAACAAGTTGACAGCCCCCGAGCAACGAAAGTTATAAATGTTGGAAACACCACCATAATATTCGTTATATATGTGGAGTGAAGCAGGATAGGTGAACTACATGAACCACCCACCCAAGCTCCGCGCATGAACAAAGAAAGACGATCAGTCAGCCGCTTCTGATCCCAGATCTCGGGAAGAAGTCTCGCTAAACAGGAGAACAAATATGACAAAGAACTGTGTGTATTGTTCCGGGCCTTTCTATAGTCCGGAAGAAACAGAGAGCATGGCCGAATTGGCTGCCATGCTCGAGGGAAATGGATATCAGACATTTTTACCTCATCGTGACGGGATCGAAGCCTACTTTTTAAAGGCAAAAGATGCCCAGGGGTTTAATCAAGAAACCGAGCTGCTTACCGAAGAGGCCATCTTTGCCCTCGATGTCTACCAGATCATTGAGCGCTGCGGCTCTCTGGTCTTCAACATGAACGGCCGGGTCCCTGATGAAGGGAGTGTCTTTAAAACAGCGCTTGCCTTTGCCACAGGCAAACCGCTTCTGATTTACAAAAATGACAATCGGAGCACCTTCCACGGCAATGATAACTCCATGATCACAGGACTTTCTTATACATTTTCTACCATCAGCAACCTCAAGGAGATCCCGAAGGAGCTGGAGGAGGTGGCCAAAAAAGTGGCATCTGAGGGAGAAAACCCGTATGCGGGAGAGAACATCCCCCCTTCAGTGAGAACGGTCATCGATCTTGGCAGGAAAATCTGGGGCTTTGTTGAAGACACACTCGTTTCTCACGCAAAGGAAGAGGAATACTCTACCCTTATCAGAAAGCTTGCCGCTATGTGTAAAGCATCTTTCCCTGCGAAGCAGCTCGATGTGGCAGATCTCGACGTAACAAAGAAGAAAGTCTATTGCTCAGGTCCTCTGTTTTGTCCTGAAGAGATGGGCGTAATGTCAAAAATTGCGAGGATTGTCGAAGAGAGCGGCTATGAAACCTACCTACCCCATCGCGATGGGGTAGAGGCATTTGTGATGAATGCGGTAGATAGCCCCATTGCCAATGCCTACATATTCAAACCATTCAATATAATTGTGAACAAGGCAGTCTTTGCCTTCGACATCTATCAGATCGTGGATAAGTGCGACACCTTTGTCTTCAATATGAACGGTCGGGTCCCTGATGAAGGGGGGGTGGTGGAAACCGCGGTTGCCTTTGCTGCCGGCAAACCCATCGTCATCTACAAAAATGACCAGAGGACTGCCTTCAATGGGAAGGACTGCCCCGTGGTCATAGGCACTACGTTTACGTTTTCCACCGTGGATACAATCGAGCGTATACCTAAAGAATTGGAAAATGCGGCGAAAAAAATCGCTTCACAGGGGGAGAGTTCATATAGAAACAATATCCCACCACTCGTTCTCAAAACGGTAGGCTTTGGATATTGGGTGCAAAAGATGCTCAACCTCATCCAACCCTTGAAACCCAAGAACGTATTACTCGAGAGAAAAGCATAATGAACAAACAACACTGGGAGGGAACAATACGGCAAAAGCAAAGATCACAGTAATGGGAAGTTTTATTGTGGATTTAATGGCAAGGGCCCCTCATTTGCCGGCCACAGGTGAGACGGTAAAGGGAAGCGTGTTCGAGATTGGGCCAGGAGGAAAAGGGTCCAATCAGGGGGTTGCAGCCCATCGCTTAGGCTCTAATGTGACCATGATCACCAAGATCGGCACGGATTTCTTCGGCCATGAGGTTGCCCTGAGAAGTTTTCAAAATGAGGGTATGGATACCTCGTTTATCTTCAAGGATGACAAGCTCGCCACAGGTACCGCCCTGATCATGGTGGATGAGAACACCAGTGAAAATAAGATCGTGGTCACCCCTGGTGCATGCGACAACATCACCGAGAGCGAGATAGAAAAGGCGAGAGGTTCAATTGAAACGTCAGAGGTGTTCTTGACCCAGCTTGAGACAAATATGGAAGCAGTAGAGAAAGCAGTAGATATTGCCCATGCAAAAGGGGTGAAGATCATCCTTAACCCCGCACCGGCACGCAAGGTATCCGAAGAGATCTTGAAAAAAATCGACATCTTAACCCCGAATGAGGTGGAGGCCTCTATCCTATCAGGAGTGCAAATCGACACTATGGAAGATGCAAAAAAAGCAGCTCGAACACTCATGAGCAAAGGCGTGGGAAATGTTATCATCACTCTGGGCAGCAATGGGGCTCTGGTGGTCACAGCAAAAGATGAAAAATTTATCGAAAGCCCCAATGTTGATGCAGTGGATACTACCGGAGCTGGAGATGCGTATAATGGCGGTCTTGCAACCGCACTGGCCGAAGGAATGGATATATTTGAGGCTGCTGAATTTGCGAATACGGTAGGGGCACTGTCTGTGACAAAGATCGGTACATCCCCTGCTATGCCGTACAGGGAAGACCTTGACAGATTTTTGAAAACTGCATAACAAGAGAGGAGATAGAATGAAGATACAGGACTATATTGATCATACATTGTTGAAACCAGAGGCAACAAAAGAGCAGGTGAGGACACTATGCATAGAGGCAAAGGAATATGAATTTTCCTCTGTGTGTGTAAATCCCTTCTACACCTCGCTCGTAAGTAAAGAGCTAGAGGGAAGTGAAGTAAAGACATGCGTTGTTATCGGCTTTCCTCTGGGGGCCACGGCAAGTCAGGTCAAGACCTTTGAGGCAGAAACTGCAGTGAGAGCAGGCGCCCAGGAAGTAGATATGGTGATCAACATCGGGGCACTTAAAGATACCGACTATGATGTGGTAGAAGAAGACATAAAGGCAGTGGTCGACGCAGTTAAAGGTAAGGCCCTGGTTAAAGTCATCATCGAGACCTGTCTCCTAACCGATAAAGAAAAAGCAAAGGCATGCGAGCTTGCAACAAAGACAGGCGCTCATTTCGTCAAGACCTCAACCGGTTTCAGCACAGGTGGTGCAACTTTAGGAGATGTCGCCCTCATGAGAAAAACTGTCGGAAACAAAGCTGGAGTAAAGGCCTCTGGTGGAATCCGTGATTATAAAACTGCCCTCGCTATGATAGAGGCTGGAGCAACCAGGATCGGCACGAGCTCGGGGGTTAAGATCATGGAAGAGGCCGCGCAGGGCAAGTAAACTTTTCCATCATCAAGGTGCAGTATCCTTCTACATCAGCAATGCACTTTCTCAGCAATAGATTGGAATTCGTTCTTTTGTGTATCTGCG
>RXIL01000091.1 GCA_004212085.1 Candidatus Methanolliviera hydrocarbonicum | reverse complement strand
CGCCGGCATCACGCTCATCAAACTGCGTGCGATGGATGAGCTGATGTTCAAGATTCAAGAGGATGAAGATCTCTTCTCGAAGATAGAAGAAGATAGAAGGAGGTAAAAAAAAATGCCGACGTGCAAGGATTGTAAGTTCTATAAGCCGATAGATGAGACGAAAGGCGACTGCTTCGGTCACGAGGTACCCGCAGATATGGACGTCGATAAATGTCCGGCGGGTGCATTTCAACCGAGGGAGTAACAATATTTGTTCTTGGAGTTTATCCCTCTTATTTTTTTTGGGATGATCATCTAATTACCCTATCTCTGTCAGAATCTTCCCCCCTTTAAAGATCCTCACCTTCTCATCGGTCTCTGAGAGTACAATCGCGATCGCACGCGTATTTTTCGTTATCGCTGCGGCGGCTATATGTCTGGCGCCAAGGCCCTTTGGTATCTCTATACCCTCCGTAGATACATCCAGATATCTGTATGCGGCGATCATCTCTCCCTTGCCGCTTATGACAAATGCTCCATCGAGCTCTGCAAACTCCTTTATCATCGATCTTATTCCTGTATCCTTTATATTGACGTAGTTCTTATCAAATGGATTGTATGAGATCGGTCTGGAGAACTTCATCACCCTCGTTGAGTCTCCGACGATGAATATCGCCCCAACCGATTCTCCCTTTATTCCCTCCCACCCAAGTTCCATCGCCAGATCCACGACGTAGCTTATCACGTCCGCGTCCGCGCCATCAACCTTTAAAAGATCGTAAATTTTGCTCTTCGGGACATTTGACACGTCAAGGAAGAGAAGAGTATTGAATACGTCAGAACCCGTCTTGAAGACACATAAAATTTTTTCTTCACCGTTCAAGATGCCCTTCTCTAGACAATCCCANACTGCAAAATTGATCGCCTCTTCTCTATCTTCTATATTGAATGGCAGTTTTAAAAAAGGAGAATGTTTTACATCTAAGTCCTCATATCCCACCACGACCTTTCCCTCCATCTTCAAGCATTCCAAAAATTTTAGATCTTCTTCTCCATCGATGAAAAAAAGCGTATTTTTTATACCTTCAGAGTTAATTATCCCTTTTAATGCTTCTTCCATCCCCATCCTCCCCATCACAATATTTATCTAATCTTATGATTTCTGGAGAGAGCATCTTTTACCATCTTTATAGCGCAGATATCCCCACACATAGAGCAGGCATCGCTTTCCGTATTCCTATCCTCTCTAAAACGCCTCGCGAACTCCCCATCTATGGCAAGATCGAACTGCTTTTCCCAATCCAGATCTTCCCTTGCATATGCCATCTTTCTATCCCACTCTCTCGCTCTCTCTTTCACGTTGGCTTTTACGGTGTCTGCCACGTGAGCCGCGATCTTCGCCACGATCGTGCCATCTTTTATATCCTCGACGGTTGGCAGGGCTAAATGCTCCGATGGGGTGATCATACATAGGAAATCCGCCCCGTAGTATCCGGCAATACTTCCCCCTATTGCCCCCACAATGTGATCATAACCCGGAGCGATATCGGTGGGAAGAGGGCCCAAAAGATACAATGGAGCTCCATCGGCCAATTTCTTCATCGCTTTTACGTTCACCCCGATCTCGTCGAGAGGAACGTGGCCCGGGCCCTCTATCATCGTCTGAACGCCTTGCTTTCTTGCTCTCTTTGAAAGCTCCCCAAGCGTTATAAACTCGGCGAATTTTGGTCGATCCGTCGCATCATCAATACAGCCCGATCTCATCCCATCTCCGAGACTCAGCGTCAGGTCGTATTCTCTTGCGATCTCGATCAGATAGTCAAATTCTTTGTAAAAAGGATTATCCTCCCCGTTTTGAATCATCCACGCAATTGTGAACGCACCCCCCCGACTCACGACGCCCAATATCCTATCCCCCTCAATCAGCCTCTCAAGAGAATTTCTGTTCACTCCCACATGAACGGTTGCGAAATCGACGCCATCTTTCGCGTGCTTCCTAGTCGCGTTGAACATATCGTCTGACGTCATCTCAACGACGGCTTTTCTCTCCAAGCCAGCTTGATATATCGGAACGGTCCCAATTGGGGCTTTTGTCTCTTTGATTATTCTTCTCCTAATCTCGTCAAGATCCCCCCCGGTAGATAGGTCCATAATCGTATCTGCACCATATTTTAAGGCTATTTTGGCCTTCTTAACTTCATAATCCATATCTATAAAGTCTTTGGATGTCCCAATGTTTGCGTTGATCTTCGTACTCAAAGATTCTCCGATGCCGATGGGAGCAGTCCCGCGATTGAAATTTTTTGGGATTATCACCCGTCCATTGGAGATCAACTCCAACAGCCTACGCTCCTCTATCCCTTCTTTCTCGCTTACGATCTTTATCTCTTCGACGAGCTTACCCTTCTTTGCATGATCTAATAGTGTTTCCATAACGATTCGCTTCTTTGACCTACTCTGAAAGCTTACGTATATATATTACTAAAATCTCTTCTGCTGATGGTATTCAATTTGCAGGTGCATAAAATTATTGGTGGTGTAGGCTCAAACGCGTTCTTGATCGAGGATGAGAAGAACGTCTTGATCGATGCCGGAACAGACGCGAAGAGAGTAATTTCGATCTTAAAAGGGATGAAGAGGGGAGTTGACGAGATCATTCTGACGCATTCTCATATCGATCACACGCTTGCGTTGCCAGAAATTTTAAGATCACTCAAGGGTTCAGCGGACGTGGCGATACATGAAGCGGAGTTTCATCTAGTTGGAGACGAGAAGGTCACCGCTTCTCATCTCTTCGGTGTGGGTCCTCCGCCCATCAAGCCTGAGGTATGCCTGAAAGACGGAGATGTCATAGATACGGGAAGTATTGTGCTGAAGGTGATCCATACGCCCGGCCACAGCCCGGGAAGCATAAGTCTCTATGAAGAAGAGGGAGAGAACCTCTTCTGTGGGGATACCGTCTTTCCCAGTGGAAATTTTGGGAGGACAGATCTCTATGGGGGAGATTCAAAGAGGTTGATCGAGTCCATAAAAAAGTTATCTATGTTGGAGGTTGAGAACATGTATCCGGGGCATATGAACTGCGTATTTGGGAATGCAAAGAAGTCCATCGAACTTTCTTTGAGGTATGCAGAGACTCTCCTATGAAGCTGGGGGGAGTTTATAATCTGATACTCAAAAACGAGAAGGATAAAAAGATAGAGATAGGTTCCATCGGCGAGATAGAGTTTAAAAGTGGTTTTTATACTTATACTGGTTCAGCACTTGGGAAAAATGGTTTTAAAAGAATTTGGAGACATGTAGAAAATTTCAATCTTAAAGAGAAGAGCTATAAGAGGTGGTGGCACGTAGATTATCTTAAGGATCCAATGAATATGATAGGCTTCTTCTTCACAAAGACAGAAGAAAGAGCCGAATGTATCCTCGCAAAGGAGATATCAAAGCATCTAAATGGCGTGGAAAAATTCGGATGCTCGGACTGCAATTGTGCATCTCACCTGCATTACTCAAAAGATAAAATCGAGATCTTGGAGGCTGTCCTAAATGCACACGATTATGTGAGAAGATATTTTACCTCGTCTAAATCTTATCCATTAGACCCTTTGTGATAACATCCACGATATGCACTTTGTTCAAAATTCCAACCTTCTTATCTCCTTCACTTACGAGGATGGAACGCGTATCTTCTTCTCTCATCTTCACAATTGCAATGTGTAGCGGCATATTTACGTCCACCGATATCGTACTTTTGGAGATACTTCCCACTCTCTCATCTCCATGTCCCTCTGCAAGCGAAAGAAAGACGTCTTTATTGGAGACCAATCTGATCTCACCATCTTCTAAAACGGCCATGGAATCCAATTTCTCGCTTTCTACCTTCTCTTTTGCGTCTTTTATGCTTTTACCTCCTTCCATAATCACAAACTTGTCCATATATTCTCCGACCGGTCTCTTGGGCAAAGTCTCTACATCAGCCGCATCTACTAATATAACATTATCCATGTCATCTTTTCCTATAATCTCCCCGGAAACGATGATTTTATTCACCGGGGTAGGACCTGCTACTATCTTATCCCCGATGTTATATACTCTCATATCCCCTATGAGCTTCATCTCAGCTCTACACAGACCAGGATGTCTGACGGTTGTAAACGCCATCTCTTGAACGTTGCCATTCTCCACGGGTTCCCCGTTCACCCATATTTTAATGATCGCCTCCTCTTTCACTTCTTTCATTTCAACTGCTTCAAAAGCCTTGATTGTAGCCTTATAACCACCCTTTGGTCCAGGAACACCCTCTACTAACCCTAAAGCCTTCATAGTCTGCATCTGGTTCCTTACGGTACCGGGATTTCTATTTATGAGGGCTGCTATCTCCTCTCCTCTAACAGATGTCCCTTTCTTTCTGTATATACTTATCAAAGCCATCAATGTTTCTCGCTGAATTGGTGTCAATTTTAGTGACATATCAATTACCTCTTCTCCAAGAATAATCTAAGTCTTTTGGTGTATATATACCTATCTATTCCATTCCCAAAACATTTTTAAACGTGCTGATATGATAGCCTCACAAAATGTTGAATTATGAAGAGCTCGGATTCAAGGCAGGCTTGGAAGTGCATCAACAGCTAAATACAGGGGGGAAACTATTTTGCAGATGTCCTACAATCCTCAGAGACGAAAAAGAGGTTCGTTACACCCTACGCAGATATCTGAGGGCTTCCGAGAGCGAGCTCGGGGAGATAGATAGAGCGGCGAGAGAGGAAGAGAAGATAGATAGAAAGATTACATACATAGGTTATGATACCACATGTTTAGTCGAGAATGATGAAGAGCCTCCGAGACCGTTGAATGAAGAGGCGTTGGAGATTTCCTTGGTGGTTGCGTCTCTCTTAAGGATGAAGGTGGTCGATTGGGTTTACGTGATGCGTAAAACAGTGATTGACGGTTCTAACACGGCAGGATTTCAAAGAACCGCTTTTGTTGCATCTGACGGGGTAATAGAATCAAATATGGGCGATGTTGGGATAGATACACTCTGTTTAGAAGAGGATGCGGCACAGAAATTGAGAGAGGATAAAGGCGAGGTGACGTATTCGCTTGATAGGTTGGGGATACCGCTTATAGAGATGGGAACCGCCGCAGAGATAAGATCTCCGATGCACGGAAGAGAGATCGCGG
The DNA here is from genome assembly GCA_004212085.1 of Candidatus Methanolliviera hydrocarbonicum. Taxonomy (GTDB): domain Archaea; phylum Halobacteriota; class Methanoliparia; order Methanoliparales; family Methanoliparaceae; genus Methanolliviera; species Methanolliviera hydrocarbonicum. The sequence goes on along the minus strand of RXIL01000091.1, from coordinate 14,855 downwards.
AGAAACTCGGGATGGTTCTAAGATCTACCGGGAGGGTCAAGAGGGGGATAGGGACGATCAGACAGGACGTAAACGTTTCGATAAGGGGGGGTGCCAGGGTAGAGATAAAGGGCGTTCAAAATTTAAGATCGATCGAAGAGGTGATGGAGAAAGAGGTTTTGAGGCAGATAGAGCTATTGAAAGTTAGAGACGAACTTAAAAATAGAGGGGCAACAGCGGAGAGAGAGATCTTTGATCTCTCGGATTTATTGAAGAGCAACTCTTTCGCGATCAATTTAAAGGGTTTCAACGGATTTGAAAGACTGGAGAAAGAATTTTCCGACAGAGTGAAGAAATTTGGTCTTGAGATCTATGATTTAGATAAATCAGATCTTGCTAGATTAAAAGAGAGAATGAATATAAAAGAAGAAGATCTCGTCTTTTTAATCGAGGGAGAGAAAAAAAAGGTCTTAAACGCTCTAAATTCTGTGTTGGATCGGGCAGAAGCCGCGTTGAAAGGCATTCCAGAGGAGACCAGGAGGGCATTGCCGGATGGAACCACGGAGTATCTAAGACCTCTTCCGGGATCCGCAAGGATGTATCCAGAGACTGATATAGAGCCCGTATTCATCGATCCCGATCGTTTGAAGAGGATATTAAATAATTTGCCCGAGCTCATAGATGAGAGAAAGAAAAGATATATGGAAGGTTATTCGCTAAACGAGGATCTGGCAGGTCTGATTGCAAAATCTGAAAAATTTAAACTATTTGAAGAGATTATGGAGATATATGATCTCCCAGCAACCTTGGTCGTTAGGACGCTTGAGACGACGGTCCAAGATTTGAGGAGGGACAGGGTGAAGGTGGATAATCTCTCAAAAGATCACTTCATCTCGATCTTTAAGAATTTGGCCGAAGGGAAGATCGCAAAGGAGGGAATTCCAGAGATATTGAGATTTTTTGCCGAAGATCCAGATAGATATATCGATGAGGTGATAGAGAGAAGTGGGAAGATGGATCTATCAGGGGCGGAAGAGATCATAGAAGAGATCGTCCAAGAAAAACTCGATTTCATCAAGGAGAGAGGAAAAGGATCTTTTTCACCACTGATGGGGCTCGTGATGAGGAAACTTCGTGGAAAGGTTGATGGGAAAGTTGTCGGGGAGATATTGGAGAAGAAGATCAGCGAATCTGTTTCCCAAACAGATAGATAACTATCCATTCAAACCATTTTAAAGGATATTTGTCAGCAAACGGATGAAATAGGTGGGTATATCTTCGATTTTTGAGGACCTTTGACCGTCGAACTACTTTCTCCTAAATCAAACAAAAGAAACAAAGATCGCCGGCGAAAATTTTATTAAATATAAAAAAATAATATAATTATAAGATAAATAAAAGGACTCGAGAGAGAGATGAAAAGATCATCGACGATCATATTGGACGACGAGGACAAAGAATTCGTTGACCTCCTGGTCGACTTAGGGGTCAAGATAAACGTTGCCAAAATTTTGGTTTATCTTGTCGGTGCCGGCGAATGTATTTCGAGAGATATAGAGAGGGGGACCGATTTGAGACAACCGGAAGTTAGCATGGCGATGAGAAAGTTTAGGGAGAGAGGCTGGATTGGTGAAGAGGAGATCAAACATGGAGGAAAGGGACGACCACTGAAGAGATACAAACTTACGGTCGCTATCGATAATATCCTAAATATCCTTGAGGATGAGAAGATAAGAGAGGCCAAAAAAGACCTTGAAGAGATAAATCGTCTCAGGGAAATGGTAAAAAAACTGACAAAAGAGAGATGATCGTCTGATATGGGGAGAAGGGGGTTCATCGTAGCCGGAACGAGCAGCGGGGCGGGAAAGACGACGGCGACGTTGGGAATACTCAATGCACTGAGGGATAAAAATGTGCAGGCATTCAAGGTGGGCCCAGATTTTATCGATCCTTCTCACCACAGGGGCATCACCGGAGAGCCGTCATATAATTTGGATCCGTTCCTTCTATCCGAAGAGACAATTTTGTCTTCTTTTTATTCAAAAAATTTTGATATCGCCGCTGTTGAGGGTGTCATGGGCCTCTTCGATGGGCTTGGAAAGAATTTTTACGGAAGTACCGCTCACGTTGCCAAAATATTGGATTGCCCCGTCGTCATCGTGATAGACGTGGGCGGTCTCTCATATAGCGCTGCCGCAATTATACACGGTTTTAAAACGTTGGATGAGGATATAAATTTGAGAGGTGTCATATTCAACAAAATTGGTGGGGAAAAACATTTAAAAATGCTGAAAGATGCCGCAAAAGCGGTAGATGTTGAAGTAATCGGGGCAATTCCAAGAAAAAAAATTTTTGCTTTCCCCGAGAGGCACTTAGGTTTGGTAACTCCTGAAGAAAGGGGATTTGACCCCGATGTGCTAAATAAGATCTCCGAATTCATAGATGTGGATAAATTGTACGAGATCTCTGATCTTCCCACTAAGGAATATCAACCGATAAAGATAAAAAAGATCGTCTCGAATCTAAAGATAGGAATAGCAATGGACGAAGCGTTCTCTTTTTACTATCAAGATAACCTGAATATTTTTGAAAAGATGGGTGCCACTTTAGTATTCTTTTCTCCTATGCGAGATGAGATGCCGGATGTGGATGGATTATATTTTGGGGGAGGATACCCCGAACTCTTCGCAAGAGAACTCGAAGAGAATGAGGGTGTAAGGCAGCAGATCAAGAAGAGCGCTATCCCGATATATGCGGAATGTGGGGGAATGCTCTATCTATTGAAATATATAGACTCGAAGGAGATGTGCGGAATATTCGATGCAAAAGCGGAACTGCTCGATGGTATGCAGGCATTGGGATATACCATTACGAAAACGATCAAAGAGACGATAATTGCTCCAAGGGGTTATTTGATCAAAGGGCACGAGTTTCACTATTCTAAGGTTTCTGCGAAAGAGAGAGATTTTGCTTATGAGATGATTAGAGGATGGGGGATTTCTGGGGGAAAGGATGCTCTCACCAGAAGAAATGTTTTGGCTTCATATATGCATATACACGCATTGAGCGACCCATCTCTCTTTGAGAGATTCTTGTTAAAATGCAAAGAAAGTTAAAGTTGAGAGTGGGAAAGTAAATAAATACCAAAGCTAAATGACAATTTGAGGAATGGATAAGATATGGGCGATAAAATATTTTTTGAGAATGAGATGCTTGAAAATCTTCGATTTTCAAGCTCGCGAATCTTCTTCGATTCGCGCATGTTAAAAATAATAAATGATAATGTTCTAACCACAAAATATATTTCAAATAAAAGTATAGATTTAATTGTCACATCACCCCCATATAACGTTGATATTGAATATAACTCCCACAATGATAAGCTCTCTTATCGTGATTATTTAAATTTTAGTAAGAATTGGTTATCTCGTTGTTTTGAATGGCTTAAAGACGATGGAAGATTTTGCTTAAATATCCCACTAGATAAAAACAAGGGAGGACAGCAGAGCGTAGGGGCAGATTTAACAACAATTGCCAAAGATATAGGTTTTAAATACCATTCTACAGTAGTATGGAATGAAGGAAATATATCCAGAAGGACAGCATGGGGTTCATGGCTCTCTGCTTCTGCTCCTTATGTTATTGCACCAGTAGAACTGATTGTTATTCTATATAAGAAGACTTGGAAGAAGACTAGTGGCAGCAGAGAATCTGATATAACTAAAGAAGAATTTATGGGATGGACAAATGGACTCTGGACATTTTCTGGAGAAAGTAAGAAGAAAATTGGGCATCCCGCACCTTTTCCTATTGAATTGCCAAGGAGATGTATAAAATTGTTCAGTTTTGTGAGAGATACAATATTAGATCCTTTTATGGGAAGTGGAAGTACTTTAATTGCCGCTTATTTGAGTAAGAGAAAGGGAATAGGAGTTGAGATTGATAAAAATTACTGTGAATTAGCAAAGCAGAGGCTTATAAAGGAGGGGAAAATCAATCAATTAAACTTGATAGATGTGGGGATAAATAATTGCTAAAACTATTGGAGATTTAATTATGGAGCATTTTAAGAAACGCCCAAAAGAGAATTTATCACATGGTCCAGTTGTAGATTGGGTAGAAAAGGAATATATAAATATGATCCAGACTATACTATGAAAGTCGAATTGTTTGATTTTTTTCCTAAGACGAAGGAAGAAATCTTTAAAAAGGATAATTATCGATGTGTAGTATGCAGGCGCGGAAGGCAAGATGGTATTGAGATATGTGCAGATCATATAAAACCTAAGGATAACTTTAAATCCTTCTTTAATCATGGCACGCCTGACTGGGATTGGATCGAAGATAGAATTAAATACTATTCAAAAGAGTAATCTTCTGGATTATTTCACCTGAGAGGTTTCAAATAATTGTAAAGATAAATAAAAGAAGAAGCAGAGTTCTGATATGATCGAGAAAATGAACACAAAAGATCTGAAAATAGACCTCCAGAGTAATGGGATAAGGGTACTAGCAGGAAATAAGGGGAGAAAAGGTGGTGCTGGACCGGCCGGCTCAAACATGTTTATATTTGGAAATACGGTTACTAGCGCTCCAACATTTGCTAAATTCGTATCGAAATCCCCATACAGCATCGAATTGGAAGGAGAGAGGGGGATTTTAAGAAGGGGAGATAAAGAGATCACCAAAGTAAGGGTTCCAAGACCAAGATTTTATGATCTCAAGACGAAAGATGGGATACCCCATAAGAAGATCGCACTCCTTCACGGAGAAGATTGCCTCGCTACGACCGTAGTTCAGCGTTGCATCTATTGGAATACGCCGGAGAGGTGCAAGTTCTGTGGGATAGAGTTATCCAAGGAGGTCACGCTTGAAGTCAAAAAGCCGGAAGAGCTTGCAGAGGTCGCGGAGGCGGCGAAGCGATTGGATGGTGTGACACATACCACACTGACGACAGGGACAATAAGAGAAAGAGACAAGGGGATAGAGATGTTGTCTAAATGTGCGTCAGCGATCAAAGATTCCGCTGGAATCTCGGTTCATGTGCAGTTCGAACCGCCGAAAGACCTTGCATGTATCGAGGATCTGTATGAGAATGGCGTTGATACAGTTGGGATACATATCGAATCCTTCGATAAAGAGGTATTAGGATATATAGCACCAGCAAAGGCGAAGATAGGAATTGAGAGGTATGTGGAAGCGTGGAAGCGATCGGTTGATATATTCGGTGAGAACCAGGTCAGCAGTTTTATAATAGCAGGTTTGGGGGAAAGCGACGAATCGATCATAGATGGAAGCAAGATATTATCTGATTTAGGCGTTTATCCATTTGTCCTCCCGTTGAGCCCGATACCTGGAACATATCTGGAAGACGAAGTTCCTCCAAGTTTTAAAAGGATGAAAAATATATATGAAGCAGTCTCTAATACCATAAAAGATGCAAATCTCTCCTGGAAAAAAAGTAAGGCAGGATGTGTGCGATGCAGGGCTTGTTCGGCGCTGGATGTCTTTGAGGAATAACGAGTTTTCATCCGCGCGAGGAGTTGTTTCGATGTGCCCAAGCGGGGAAGCTATGGTAAAGATCGTCCAAACCTCTTATACAGATAAAAGATCCTCTCCAAAGCAGAAAGGTTTGTCATCACNGCGATGATCAAGATTCCATAGAATAACGCACTCGGAAGAAAGATATTTAAAACGGANGCCACCAAGATTACTATTATCGTCTCAGGCCTGCCGAATATCCCGACCCCNTCTAATGGATCCATTATCTTNCCCTTCTNCCGCTNCCCAAAGCCTATCTCAGCGTATACGACGGGCTTTATGAAAGTATTCATCATCGAGCCAAATAAAGCGAAGAGGGCAATTACGGGAGAGACGAAACCTCCCAGGCTTATACCGATTATAACCGAGCAATCCACGTATTTATCTGCGATCCAGTCGATCGCCGCGCCGAACTTCGTCTCCTTGCCTGCCATCCTCGCGAGGCTTCCATCGACCAGATCTAATATCGAAGAGAGAAGGAGAAAGATGGGAGCAAGATGGATCTCTTTTTTATAGTATAAGCACGCAGATATAAACGCAAATAGTAGGGATAGAAGGGTGACCTGGTTGGGCGTTAAATTAAGCCTATCGAAAGGTTTGGCAATAGTATCAACGTAAGATGATAATCTGTTCCTATGTTTGGTTATATTCAATCTCAAAACCTCGATCTTTAAGAATAAGATAGAGATATTACTCAATATAAAAAAGCATGGTGGTTCTGTTGAAGAGACCGTTTACATTTATACTTTCGGAGATGACGCTCGATGGTAAACTAACATCCAAAAAAGGAGGGTCGAGCAAGCTGATCATGGAATATATGGATGAAGCATCAAAAAAATTTCTTCATGAGCAGAGGGCATCATCCGATGCGATAATGGTTGGTTGTAATACGATAAAGATCGACGATTCCAGTCTCACAGTCAGATATGCAGAGGGAAAAAATCCCCTGAGAGTGATCCCATGTAGCTTAGCTGACATCCCCCTCGATTCCAACGTTTTGGAAGGTGATGCACCGACGATTATTGCAACGTCCGAGAGAGCACCAGGGGAAAATATAGATGCAATAAAGGAGAGGAACGCAGAGGTCATCGTCTGCGGGAGGGATAAGGTCGATCTAAAGCTTTTGATGGATAAACTCTTTAAAAGGGGAATAGAAAGACTTATGGTGGAGGGCGGACCAACTTTGTTGTGGAACCTCCTTAAAAACAGGCTCGTGGATGAGATTAAGATCATACATATACCATTCATTGTTGGCGGGAGAGATGCGCCTTCTTTGGTGGGGGGGGAAGGCATAAAAAGCCTGAACGAATCGATCTGGGTTGAACTGAAAGATACCAAAATGGTGGGAAGAGATCTGGTCACGGAATATGATGTAGTATATGAAAAGAGATAATGCGACAGATAGGGAGATCGCCTATTTTGAGGCAGGAATAAAGTTGGGAGCACTCTACCATCAATTCTTGGGACTTCCGATAGATCCAAATTTCATAGAAGAGTTCGAAAAGACGGTCGAGAGGAGTATAGGTTCACGGCCATATGTAAAGGATATATCTGTAAAGCTGAACCGAGAAATAATAAGAGAAGCGATAAATAAATTTGGATACGCCGAAGTAAATGGAAAGATGTTAGATATAGTACTTAAAATCCGATATAAATCTGAAGAAGTTGTGGTGGCGTTAAAATATGATGATGATAGCGGTTACCCTTCTTTGGCCATTGGATAGGGATAAAACGAGTTTTGATCGATACTTTTATCTATCATAACCCATCTATATCATGTATAGGGGTGTGTCAAATGGACAAAAAAATTGGGCGCGTCTTGCAGATATGTCTTTTTCTAATTATTCTAGTGGTAGCGGGTTTTGCCGTACATCATTATTTGAGTGCACGTCCCGTTCAGGAGGAGACTGCCCCTGGGGAGGAAGAGGCTGTTCAAGGGAGCGTTCCACAGGAGGAGAGGCGTCTCCCAGAAAATTATTACGAGACGGTTCTTGAAGAGAGTCCTGGTATGGTTGAAGATGATTACTACATCACAGAGGACGAGGGTTCAAAAGAGGTAAAAGAGGAGATAAGGCTTAGGATCGGTTACCGCCCAGAGAAGCATGATATCAACTCCCTCTACACTGTTCTCATGAACAGAGATAAGCTCCCAGAGTATAGAAAAGATTATTTTGACTGCAGTGAGATGTCGGCATATCTCGAGTGGTATCTGGAGGGTATGGGCTTTCATTCATATATTGCATATTCGGACGAGCTGGATCATACGTGGGTGATGGCGGAACTCGATGATGGAGATAAGGTGGCGATCGAACCCGCATTATTGGTAAAAGGGAAAAATTATAGTCCTCCTGGGATAATTGAACACCCCAATGGGAAATACAGAGTCTTCTCCTATAAGGTCGAGATGTACAAGAAATATGTAAACAAGATCGGTAATGACACAAGTAGCTGGTTGATAACACCCATCAACGATATAGAGAAAGATCCAACGCAAACTTACGATTACAGATGGACATATGGCGAATCACGCAGTTATCCTGCCCCATCATATTGGGCGTTCGCAAAGAACAAAATGATAACAATTGATAGTGGTAAGGTAACAATTGATGGAGATGGTGTCACAGACGAGAATGAGGAGAGGGAGGTTACAGAGGAGAAATATTATAATCCAGACGATCTATTCGATACGCCGGATGATGCGATAGAGAAAGGCTTCTCCATATCCGAGTTTGATTGGTGGCGCGTGCTTCCATGGGGTGGGAAGGAGCCGTTCATGAACTGGTGATATCCAACAAATTAACGCGAGTTTCTCTCTTCCACCTCTATCCACTTCTCCTTACGTNTTGCNCCNGAGACGATTTTCACCTTTGTGTTAAAGTATTTAGATAATAACTTCANTACAGCCTTATTTGCCTTACCTTTAATCGGCGGCTCTTTCGTCCTCACAATTAAAGGATCTCCCTCGATCACCTCATCTTTACTCGCATTTGCAATGACTTTTATCTTAATTTTCATATAGTTCCAGAACGTAATGAGGGAACAGGGGGTGATAATACTTATCGTATTGCAATCTTAAAAAATCTTAAAAAATTACAGAGAGATTAAATAAAAAAATAAAAGAAATTTTTATGAAATAATGTTCACTTTCCCGTAAAAGCGCCTAAGACGACCCTCGCCATATCCAACACCCCTTGATCCTGGTTACAACAGAACTCCTGCACCATATTTATCATAAGATAAGGGTGCATCAAATAGGTAAGAAACGTCTGTAACATGTCCATATCCTTTTTACCCCCTCTTCTTCTCCGCTCTACTGAGATCGATTTTGGCAACGACCATCCCTTCGGTATGCCCAGCAGGACCGGCATATATCTTCATCGATTTTGATGGGTAGTCAGGACCAAGAATCACACTCTCACCCATAAAATCTGTATGCAGGTCTTTTCCAACCAGATTAGAACTTACGACAAATACAGAACTTTCTGTCGCTCTTGCCTTCAGCATGTTCAGGTACATCGGTTTCATAAGACTAAACATTATGCCGTTTAATGGTCCCATATCAGGAAGACCAAAAGCGGTCGAATTGAGATAGAGTCTTGCCCCCTTCGATGCGGCATAACGGGCAATTCCCGGGAATGCATAGGTGTCGTAGCATATACCTACACCCACTGGCCCCCACTCGGTATCAAATACAACGGGGTCACTTCCATGTTCAGACCATAGCGGCTCATCTAATGCCGTGTTGATCTTTCTATAGGGGATTGCAGTTCCATCTGGGCTCACAATAGCCACCGAGTTGTACACCGTTGAGGTGGTAGGGTCAATCTCTGGCATACCGAATATAATCCACATGTTATACTTATCTGCTAACTTTGCCATCTTCTCAGTCGCCGGCCCTGGAATGGTCTCGGCGCCCATCCAGTGCATCTTTTCGTCTCCACCCGAGTCGTAACCTGTCAGCGCCTGTTCAGGAAATAATAGCATATCCACATCATTTTCAGCCGCTTCAGCTATGTATCTCTCCATAGATTCGATATTTGCCGGTTTATCTCCCCAACAAGGGGAAAAATTGACGGTAGTAGTCGGAAATCTTCGATTTCCGTATGCCAAAAATCAAAGATTTTTGATCACAACTGTTATCTCGTCTTTATATGTCTGATCTGAGCTAACGGTTGCATCCACAGGTAGGGAAGCCGTCGTAATCGTCGCGATCACTAATAAAACTCCCAGCCAAGCGAAGATTTTTCTCATATTTATCACCTCTGGCTGTTTCTTTATCTATGCTCATATAAAACTGATTGAGAAATTTTCTTAAAACGTATGAAATATTCACACATCTGCTACAGCTAAATTTTTAGCGATAATCTTCTCTAAAACCAAAATCTTACATTGAGTTCTCTAAGGAAGGCAGACGGAAAAACTTAATATAATAATAAGATAAATATCCCATTGCTCGCTGGAGGATAAAAAAAATGAACGATGGTAAGATTGGTAAAACAGTTTTTATCTGTCTCATATTATGTGTTTCTATGGCATCGGCGGCATCGGCGGCATCGGCGGCGTATCCTTACGGTCCCAAGGTATCACCGCAGAAGAATGTCGAGATAGTTGATTTGATCGTCTCTCCAACAACATCCATCCTGGATGAGCCTATAGATATTGTTGTGATTGTTAGGAACAACGGCAAATCATCAGAAAATGTTAGGGTCGTGATAAAGAGTGAATGGTGGGAAACGNTTGAAGGGGAGGAGAAGATTAGAACCGAGGATGCAGAGANCCATCAGAAAGTTATACGGAATCTAAAGCGTCAGGNAATAATCAAAACGTTCGATAACGTCTCGCTGACTCCGGGAGAGAGCCGATCTGTAAAATGTAGATNCACTCCCAGATACAACCCGAGAGACAATGACATCATAAGAAAGAAGGATAAATCCTACATGATAAGTGCAAGAGTAACATCTGATCAGACGAGTCGTTTTGATTTAATGAGCAAGAGTATAACGGTCGTATCAGAGCCTCCGGGGCATGATCTCCTGATATCTGGTGTGTGTGACGAAAGAGGACGCACGTTTTATAATGATGAGCATGGAAATCCGTTTAATGCGATAAAAATGGTCGAGGGTGAAGCAAAGGCTATTTGTGTGATGGTTGCGAATGGAAGCAGGGTCTTTTATGAAGATGCCGTTGTGTCGGTTAAGATGGGTGGAAAGAAGGGGGGGATTCTCGGGGCGAATACGGTAAAAATAGGGGCCAAAGAAGTTGGTGCCGTCACCATAAGTTTAGACACCGAGGCCATCAATCCTGGCACGTACGAACTGTATGTGGAGGTGAAACCAGTTAAAGGAGAGGTCAATCTCGTGAATAATTCGACCATCAAGACACTTATCGTAGAAGAGAAGCAAAACCGTAGAATGAAAAGATAGAGAGGGTTGTTAAAGATTTATCACGGCAAAGATCTTTGAGAAGAGATTTTCCAGATGGATATACTCGTATTTTCCCTTTCTCATTGTATAATCTGTCTCTCCTAAGCACAAGATCATCTTGGCCTTCTTTTTCTCATCCAAATCCATCTCGGAGATTCTTTTCCACATCTTTTCTAAAATTTCTTCCCCTCCATATCCTCCCTCTATCGTGATCCTTTCCACCCCTCCCTTTATATTTTTAGGATCTTCAAAAATCGAAGATTTGCGGCTACCTTTTTTAAATAGATCGTCCAGATAAATGTCCAGATATGATTTAAATCCCTCGAAAGACTCTTTTATGGCTTCAGCATCTATTTCCTGCCCTTTTAACGATGCCATCTGCAAGACCTTTATACCGATCTCTAAATTATCCGAGAGGTAGTATTCCATCGCATCTTCACCCTCATCGACGAACCTTAAATCTTCTCTCTCTGCAATCTTAAGAAGTCTTCTCTCGATCTTCTTCTTATCCACATTCTTTAAAGATAGATTGAGACACCTCGATCTTATCGGAAGGATGATCTTTGAAGGCTGACTCGTGGCGAAGACGAACCTGCACGTCTCTGAATATCTCTCCATCATCCTTCTCAATGCCTGCTGTGCATCGTATCTCAAAGATTCGGCGTTATCTATAAAAATTATCTTAAAATCCGCATTCAACGGTGGTATCGGGGCATATTTTTTTACCACCTCTTTAAATACAGATATAACTGTCTTCTTCTTATCGTAAAATCGCAAAAATTTCTTCTCCTTCTCTAAATAAGCCTTTCCAAGGTCAAAAAAATCAGAAGCATTGAAAATGGTCAGATTTTCCTCCAGGAAATCTCCATACAAATCTTCAGCCATCGCGAGAACCAGTGAGGTCTTTCCGCTGGACGGTGGCCCGCTTATGAATAGATGTGGAAGACCTTCTCTTTTTATGAGATACTTTAACTTCTCGACGACCTCTTCGTGTCCCACGACTTCGTCCAGACTTCTGGGGCGATATTTTTCCGTCCATAGAATACTTTTCATCCTCTATACCATCACGAGGTGAGCGTCTTCTATCCCGTCTATCTTTCTTATCTCCTCTAATATGTGCTCTGGTATAGGAGAATCGACGTTAAGAACCATTATCGCCTGCCCTCTCGGTTTCTTTCTTCCGAGCTGCATTCCGGCTATATCGATGTCTTCTTCCCCTAAAAGTTGCCCCACCTTTCCTATTATCCCCGGTTTATCTGTATGCCTTGAGATGAGCATGTAACCGGAAGGTATAGCGTCTATCCTATACTCATCGATCCTTACGATTCTTTCATCATTTTTTCCGAATATCGTTCCACCGATCACCCTTTTTACCTTATCCGCCTCCACCTCAAGTGTTATTTGGCTCGTAAAATCTTCTATGTATTTACTCTTTATTTCCACCGTCTTTATCTCCCTATCCTTGGCTACCAAGGGCGCATTTATAAGATTGATAGGCTCCTCCAATATGTTATTCAGGATACCCATCAATGCCGCCGTCGTAACGTATTTTGTCTCATAATCGGCTATCTCACCATCATATCTCATTTTAACGTTTAGTACCATTCCATCTATTAATTGGGCGGCCAATCTTCCCAATTTTTCCGCGAGCGATATATATGGCCTTATTGCGTTTAAAACATCAGAGGGGATCGTAGGCATATTAAGGGCGTTCTTTACGGGCTCGTTCTTCAATGCCGCCAAAACTTCTTCGGCTATCGAGACCGCCACATTCTTCTGCGCCTCTCTTGTAGACGCGGCTATATGCGGTGTTGCGATCACCTCATCGAGTTTTAGCAATGGATTATCCTTCGGAGGCTCATCTATAAAGACGTCCAGAGATGCTCCGGCTACCTTCCCTTCTTTTATAGCACGATAAAGCGCTTTTTCATTGATTATTCCCCCTCTCGCACAATTTATTATCCTAACTCCCGTCTTCATCTTTCTAAACTCTTCTTCCCCGATTATATTCTCTGTTTTTTTCGTCAGGGGGACGTGAACGGTTATGAAATCGGACTTTTTCAAGAGCGTGTCTAAATCAACCCTTTTTACGCCGATGCTCTCCATCTTTGATTCCGATATGAAGGGGTCGAATGCGATCACGTTCATCTCTAATGCACGAGCTCGCTTTGCAACCTGTGACCCTATCCTGCCTACGCCAAGGATTCCGAGAGTTTTATCACGCACTTCTGTGCCCATGAAGTCGCTTTTTCTCCACTCGCCCATCTTTACCGATCTGTTTGCGCTCGGTATGTTTCTGGAGAGGCTTAAGAGCATGGAGATCGTGTGTTCTGCCGCGGAGATCGTATTTCCCTCTGGAGAATTTACGACCAACACACCTCTCTTTGTGGCAGAATCGAGATCTATGTTGTCGATGCCGACGCCTGCCCTTCCTATAACTTTGAGTCTCTCCCCTCTTTCTATAACGTCCCTCGTAACTTTCGTCTTACTTCTGACGATGATGGCGTCATATTTTCCTATCATCTGCAATAATTCTTGATCCGATAGTTCAGTTAAGACGTCTACGTGTGCTTCTCTCTGTAACCTCTCTATCCCCTCTTTGGAAACTCCATCACTTATCAAAATGCTCGGAGGTTCTCTCTTCATCTTCAATGTCTCCATCTGATCCGATATTTTTTTTATCTTTTATATCTTTGCATCTAACAGGCCAAAGCACCAACCAAGTTACTTATATACATGATGCCAAAATTAGAATAATGGATATTCCAAGTCAAATCAAATGATCAAGGAGAGGAGGTAAAATTTTGGACACAGTCTGGTTGAAAAATATCGGGAAAGAAGATATCTCCATCGTGGGTGGGAAGGGGGCCAATCTTGGAGAGATGATAAATAATGGATTACCGGTCCCCTCTGGCTTTGCCGTTACCGCCCAGGCATTCAGAAATTTTTTGGTGGATAACAAGATCGATGAGGAGCTATTTGAGGTCCTAAAAGTCAACGTTGATAACGACTCTGAACTTAGAGAGGCGGAAAAAAATGCCAAACAGATCATATTAGAAACAAAAATGTCAGAAAAAACCGTAAAGGAGATAAAGCGTAAGTATAAGGATCTGTGCGAGGGAGAGAAAATTTTTGTTGCCGTGAGGTCGAGTGCTACAGCTGAAGATCTTCCAACCGCGAGTTTTGCAGGACAGCAAGAGACCTTTCTAAATATAAAAGGAGAAGATAATCTTTTAGATGCCGTGAAGAAGTGTTGGGCGTCTCTTTATGGCGCGAGAGCTATTTTTTATCGCGTAAAAGGAGGTTTTGAACACTCTAAAGTCAACATAGCCGTGATTGTGCAGAAGATGGTAGATTCGGAGAAGGCCGGCGTTATCTTCACCTCCCACCCGACCACCGGAGAACCTTTAGCAATCGTAGAATCTGCATGGGGTCTTGGAGAGGCTGTCGTCTCTGGAACAGTCTCTCCGGATAATTTTGTGGTAGATCGAAAAAATTTGAAGATTCTGGATGAGAAGATAAATGAGAAGGCGAAGATGTTCGTGAAGGATCCCAAAACGGGGGATACGAAGATCTTTAAAGTGCCGGAAGAGAAGCGAAATATATCATCTTTAGCCGAAGAAGAGGTCATCGAGCTTGTAAGATACGGCAACAAGATAGAGGCGCTCTATAAGTCTCCCCAAGATGTGGAATGGGGAATAACAGGCGGAAAAATTTATATTCTGCAGTCAAGGGCGATAACGACGATAAATAAAGGTGAAGTCCTCAAAGATCAGACAACCAAGAAGAAAGAAGCGGGGGGGAGAGAAGAACCGATACTTATGGGAACTGGAGCATCTCCTGGAGTTGTAAGTGGCAGGGTCAAGATCGTTAAAAAACTCGATGGTATGAACGAGGTTAAAGAGGGAGATA
>RXIL01000132.1 GCA_004212085.1 Candidatus Methanolliviera hydrocarbonicum | reverse complement strand
TTCGTTCTCGGTCTTCTTCCCCCACACGAGGTACGCATCGAGCATGTGGCATCCAAAATGAATGAGGTGGAGTTCAATTAGGGGGTTTGTACCTCCCTTAAATTATTTTTTTTTAATTTTTAGCGCTTTTAGGCTTTTTGGGATAGAACCGGCCTGTTTGTGGGAGGTTTGGCGGCGTGTGCAACATCATAGGTGATTGAAAAGTAAAAAAAAGTTGAATGACCCGACAAACGTACGTGATAGAATTTAGATGAGATGAGATGAGAACAAAAAATAAAATTTAGAGGGAGGTAAAAAATGAATAAAAAGATCCTGTCGGTCGCTGTAATCGTTGCGGTTGCTGTTTTCCTGGCATCTGCGATCTTTGCCACGCCCGCGTTGACACAACAGCAACATGTATATCCAGAGGGGGTTTTCGGAATAGCGGAGGAGTATAAAACAATCACGGACATAAAGAAGGGCGAACCGGTAAGAATTGAGATGCCGGAGGTGCATGCTGGGAGAGAGAAGCCCGATGAGGTGGGAACTAGGTGGGTCGTAATAACGTTCAACAGGGACGTAGATAAAGCCGATCTCTATGGTTGTATATATTCCATAAAGCCAGATGACTGGCCTGTCGCGCCGGGCGACTACGTCATCTACTCGGATAGAACAATAATAAGCCCGCCGCTCACGACGATTGCCACGGTGGAGTATCACACGTGGACGAGCAAGTATGCCGTCGAGAGGGAAAACCTCGATCCGTCTTCGATCATGGAGTACAGGATGGCAGAAGTTGCGGAGAAATGGCTTCCGCAGGAGATAGCGATTGAGGATGAGGACGACAAGTACTATTACACGCGTTCGTTCTCGGTCTTCTTCCCCCACACGAGGTACGCATCGAGCATGTGGCATCCAAAATGAATGAGGTGGAGTTCAATTAGGGGGTTTGCACCTCCCTTAAATTATTTTTTTTAATTTTTAGCGCTTTTAGGCTTTTTGGGATAGAACCGGCCTGTTTGTGGGAGGTTTGACGGCGTGTGTGGCATCATAAATGGAACAAATTGTATCCTCTGTGGCGTAAGTGCTTTTATGTGTGGTAGGGGGGTTGATGCCGTCGCGTGGGCTCTATATGGTCTGATGAATATCATCGCGGTGGATTTGGTTCATTTGGCAAATGGCGCTGAAGAGTTGTGGAGATCGTTCATTCGGTAAAAGCTCCTTCTTTTTTATTCTTCTTATATAGAAACTCAAAGAAACGTTTTTAAGTGATAATACTNTTTTTGACAAGCATAGAGGGGATAAAAATATGAACGGGAAAAGTTATCCAAAGACAAAGATTTTAGCGATCACGATAGTTGCACTTGCACTCATCCTTTGTTTGGGAGGCGCACTTGCCCATCCTCAATCGTGGCATGTCGACGATGATCTGAAGGATTATCCTGGTGCAAAATTCACGAAGATCCAGGATGCCATAGATGGGGCGAGTGAAGGTGACGAGA
Organism: Candidatus Methanolliviera hydrocarbonicum; assembly: GCA_004212085.1. Classification (GTDB taxonomy): domain Archaea; phylum Halobacteriota; class Methanoliparia; order Methanoliparales; family Methanoliparaceae; genus Methanolliviera; species Methanolliviera hydrocarbonicum. The sequence goes on along the minus strand of RXIL01000132.1, from coordinate 18,979 downwards.
TCATCGTTCATCCGGGAACGTATAGAGAAAATGTTGTGGTGAATAAAAAGGTCACACTCAAAGGAATCGATCACCCCACGGTTGATGCCTCTCTGAAAGGGAGTGCGGTGGTTATAGACGTAAATGGATGTGTCCTGGATGGTTTTAAGGCCGTTAATAGCGAATGGGCAAAGGATCTTGAAGTCCTGAATGCCGGAATCTTGGTCAAATCCGATAAAAATTTGATCACGGGAAACGATGTATCGGACAACTTCAGCGGCATTCTCCTGTCAAATTCTTCAAATAACACGATCACGGGAAACGATCTCTCGAAGAACCTCATCGGCATTTTCTTGGTGGATTCCTCAGATAATACTATCACCGGAAACAATACCTCTTCAAATTATAAGCTGGGTATCGACTTGGTGGATTCCTCAGATAATACGATCACGGGAAACTACGTCTCGACGAACGAGTACGGCATTGGCTTGGCATTTTCCTCAAATAATACGCTCAAGAAAAACGAGATGAGAGATAACAAATATAATTTCGGCGTTGATGGGGTGGAGTTATCACATTATATTCAAGAGATAGACAGATCGAATACCGTAGATGGAAGACCGATCTATTATCTGGTAAATGAAACGGATAAAACGATAAGCTCGGATAGCAATGCCGGCTACGTCGCCGCCATAAATTGTAGAAATATCGTGGTGAATGACCTAACGCTTACCAATAATGTATCTGGCGTTTTATTTGTTCATACCAAAGATTCTAAAATCGAAAATGTTGATATATCGAAGAACTTCATCGGCGTTTTCTTCTCAGATTCCTCAAACAATACGATCACGGCAAACGATGTATCGAAGAACTACAGCGGCATTAGCTTGGATGATTCCTCAAACGATAATCTGTTCTACCATAACAACCTGATAGATAACACTGTGCAGGCATCCGATAGGGGCAAAAATTCTTGGGATGCTGGATCTACAGAGGGAGGCAACCACTGGTCGAATCACAGGTGCCGTGGAAACCCAAACGATGGAGAACCGTATCAGATCAACTCCGACTCCATAGATTACTATCCCTTCGAGGATAGGAACGGGTGGGATGGTATCTCCAGGTTCTGGTTCCTTCCGCCGATGCTGATTGCCATCTTTGTGATCGCTTTAATCGTCATACTGATACGTCGACCCTAACGTTATCTTTACCACTTTTTTTTTGGAATTTTTTGGGGTGAAAAGAAAAAAGATTAAAAACGTCAAACACCAGTCTCTGATATTCTTTCTATCCTCTTTACGACGAAGTTGAGTGTGTCCATAAATATCTCTTCTTTGTTATAGTCCTTGGTTATTTCAATCAGTTCCCTTCTCTTCTTTTTCCTTAATTTATTAAATATTTCTTCGATAGTGAAAAAAAATCTGACGACGCTGTCCACTATTATGACATCCATCTCTTTAAGATCATTTGAAAATATGTTCAACCCGAAATAGATCTTTCTTCCATTGAAAGCCCTACAGATTTTGTTCTTTCTATGAACGATCAACAGATCTATATCCATACGTTCCTTTGGCTCNATCCCCTCTTTCATCGGGGAGAGATTCAAACGTCCAACCAATCTTTCTCTAACTTCCGACGAATCTTCTCCGATATAGACAGAGAGTCTGAGTAATCTACAGATTTTTTTTATCTCATTCGCCGCCAATGCGATACAAACGCCATCCAAAACGATCATTGGGTTCTTAGAAAGAAGGATATATGAGACGGCGACCTCAGTAGATCTGTACGCCTCTTCTATCGTTCTCTCCCCGATGAGGTAATCAACCGCCTCTTCTCTGCCGAACTCTATAAGCGCCCCTTCATCCAGGATCCCCTCTTCATAAGCTTCTACCAGTCTCTCTCTTGTGAGGAGAGAAGAATACCTTGGGTGGGATCTGGGAATCTCAGTCATCTTTCTTTAAATTACATGATATGGGCGTGTTCAAACGTTATCTCCGTCTCCTTCAACTCCCCAAAATCCTTTAAAGACGTATAATTTCCGATCGCAAAGACCGTCTCTCCGAGCATCGCCATGCTTGCGAGACCGCCGTTGTTTCTAACTTCCTCAATTGCATCCATCATTCTACCTGTGGCAAGTCCGGTCTCGCATGAAAATTCGTATGAGAGGTTCATGAAGTTTTCGAGTGTCGGTCTCCTCAAGAGACTCTTCAGCTTCTTAAGTCCCGCCTCGTTTATTCTCTTCATCATCTTTGCGTTCCCGAGAATTTCTCTTGTCGAAACCTCTCCAAAGAAGACATATCCAACCTTTGTAGGCTCAACCGGTACTATATCGAATGATCCATATTTTATAGATCCTCCTTTCTTTCTGACTACCAGCCCGCCACCGATGGTGATCGCGTCCGCGTCGCCCAAACCCGTCTTCTTCTCCACCTCTGCAACGTGGACCACCTCAGAAATTTCTTTAAAGGTTAGATCTTTTTTATATAGGTGGTTTATGGCGATAGCAGTGCTCATGGCTCCCGAAGCGCTGGCTCCAAAACCCCCCATCAGTGGAACATCGAAACTGGAGCTCACGGTTACACCCTCGTCTTCCAATATCTTTGAGAGAACGGCCTCTGTGGTCTTTGCGATCTCTTCCCTCCCGTTTATAAAAATTTTCTTGCTCAAAGATCTTCGATTTTTCGATACTGTCTTTTCAACAGTGGTAAGACATCCTGCTTCAAGAACGATTCCAGCGCCCCTCGACCCCTTCTTCCTTGGATCGTCGGAGTTCTCCGTTGTGAAAAATCCTGTTATGTGCGAGGGGGAATATGCCATGCACCTAGAAATCATTTAAAAATCTCCGATTTTTAAGTTTGCAAATGGAACATTTGCAATCATTTAAAAACCTTGGATAAACTCGTGATGATCTTCTCCGCTATGATCTTTTTAGCACCTTTGACGTGATCTATCTCGTCTTTATCCCTTATGATATAAACCTCATTATCCGGCGTACCCATCCCCCCCCTGCCGACGTCATTTGCCACGATGAGCTCCATTCCCACCTTTTCCTTCTTTTCAAGTGCTCTCTTTATCAATTCTTCCCTACTCACGTTCGTCTCCGCTTTGAATCCAACGACAACCAGATCAGAAAACTTCTTTTTGACGTCTTCGATGAGTTTTCTGGTCGGAATAAGCTTAAGTATGATCTCATCCCCAGAAGAGATCTTCGTCTCGGCCGTCTCCACTATATAATCTGATATCGCCGCGGTACTGATCAAACAATCATATCTCTCTCTCTCGAGCTCTCCCATCACCGCGTCGCACATCTCTTTGGCACTTTCCACCTTTATCTCGCTGATCCCAAGTGTGTCTATCTCCCCATTGTGAACGATCATCACATCCGCGCCTTGCCTGAAACACTCCTTTGCGAGTTCCTTCCCAGTCTTCCCTGATGCTCTGTTGGTCAATATCCTTATTGGATCGATAGGTTCCGCTGTTGCTCCGCTCGTTATGAGTGCCCTCTTTCCCTTCAGTATCTTCTTGGAGAGTATGTGCTCCACATAAAGAATAACCTCATCCACCTTTGCTATCTTTGCCTTTCCCTCCTCTATTCTTGGACCTATGAACGTCACGCCCAACTCTCTCAACCTCTCGATGTTCTCGAGCAGGATCGGATTTTGATACATAGATTCATGCATCGCGGGAACGATGGCAATAGGGATCTTAGACCCAAAAGCGGTCGTAGCGAAGAGAGTGATCGTGGTATCGCTTATCCCGTACGCTATTTTACTTATCGTGTTTGACGTGGCAGGTACTATTAAAAATAGATCTGCTTCCCCCTCCATTCCCAAAAATTCGACGTGTTCGATTCTTCCGACCAATCTTTCAATTACATCGTGTCCTGAAGCGTAATGGAGTGTGTACGGATGAATAATATTCTTTGCGGCATCCGTCATAACTACATAGACATCTGCACCATATCTTATCAGCTCTCTACACAATTCAACCACTCTTACTGCTGCAACACTTCCAGTCACACCGACGACGATTTTTTTACCGAGCAAAGACTTACTCTTTGTACCCTTGATCCTCAATGTTGGATGAAAGCCACGGTCGTAATCGTTCATAACACTCATTTTGGTTAAACCCCCTTATTAATGTTAATACCCACCTCGTTCACCTCGAGGAGACGATCTTTATGATATCGTTCTCCTTCAATTCGTAATCTTCTCCCAACCTCATCTTCTTTCTCGCATCTATCGCGAATAGAAATCCATCTCCAATCTCGCTGTGAACTTGATATGCCAGGTCTTTTGTTTTAGATCCTTTCTTCAATAAAAACGCGTCTGGAAGGACATTTCCGTTCTTGTCCGTGTACTTTCCCTCGTTCTCAACGGGGTATACAACGATCATCTTCAAAAGATCAAAAACTGCGGTATTTATGGCTTTTTGAACGCCGGTCCCCCCTCCTCTCTTCATCATGCTTTTTATGTATTTTAACGCATCCAATTGTTTTTCGTTCAATCTCCTATCGTCCACAATCTCAAAATCTTCATCCCCGGGCAGATATCTTATGAAATCATTTTTTTCTGCCATCCTCAACGCAAGTTCGCCCGCCGCGCTCGTTAAAATAACTTTGTATCCCCTCTCATCGAGTCTCTTCAACATCGCCAAATTTTCTTCCGGTGCTATGTCCATCTTATTCGCCGCAATGATTATTGGCTTACTCCTCCTTATGACCGTCTCAGAAAAAAGCCTTAAATCGCCCTCTTTCCATAAAGAAGTTTTTTCTGGGAGTTCTGTATCACATATCGAACGTTTTATCTCCTGTTCACCAACACCGAGGCCCGCGAGCTTCTCCGCTAAAACCTTCATCCCATCGCTCTGAATTTTTCTCGAAGTTCTGCCCCAATCCCTCTTTATTATTCCATAGAACCACATCGATAACTCTCTCTCGATGAAATCCACCTCTTTTAAGGGATCATAAGATCCAATCTCAACGGTGTTTCCCCCCTCATCTGTCGAACCTGATGCATCGACCACATCTATTATCACGTCTGCCTGTCTTAAATTATCCAAGAACTCGTTCCCAAGACCTTTTCCAAGGTGTGCATCCGGGACCAGGCCGGCCACATCTATCAGCTCCACCGGAACAAATCTAAATCCGCCCCTGCAATTTCCACACCTCTCGTCCATCTCGACGCATGGGCAGACGCTTCTCGCAAAACCGATCCCATGATTTGCGTCTATCGTGGTGAATGGATAGTTGGCTATCTCGACGTTGGCGAGCGTAGAAGATTTGAAAAAAGTCGATTTTCCACCGTTTGGTTTTCCGGCCAAACCTATTTTGATCATAGTATCTCTTCTGATATTCTTGGCATCTTTACCCCTTTAAACAGATTATCGATGATCTTCATGATCTTCCAAGAAATTCAAAAGGCCATTTCCCCCAATTGTCAAATGCGCCGACCGGGATTTGAACCCGGGTCTAGGGCTTGGAAGGCCCTAGTCATGCCGCTAGACCATCGGCGCAATTATATCCCATATCAAAGTTTCTCGACGAGTTCTGTAAAGGCGAGCTTTCCGGCGATCTTCTTGACCGTAACCCTCACCCGCTCCCCCTTCTTTGTGTGTGGTATAAAGATGGTATAGCCAGCAAAATTTGCTATCCCATCGTTCTTCTTTCCCATCTTTTCTACCGTAAAATCATAAGTTTTGCCCTCCTCTAAAACACTCTCACTTTTCTTCTTAGCCTTTATCTTGCTTAGCGGTCTGTGCCCACCGCACGCATCACATTGGAGCGTCATGACCCTTCCAACTCGAACGAGACGCGTGTCTGGCCTACCGCACTCGGAGCATATAACAAATTCATCAGAATAATCCTTGATGAGATCGTTTATCTGTTCGGAGAAGAACTTGCCCTGAAAGACCGCTCTATCATCATCGCTTCTTCCCGCCGTTCCAAGTTCCCTCGATAGATACTTTAAAAGATGGGCTTTTTCCCTATTTAAAACGTCCGCGATCTCTTTAAAATTCTCCAAAACTGTTGTTTTCCCCTCTATAGAGACCTTTGCCCGCGGTATAACGAACCTCTCGGTTTTTGTCTCGCCGCTCGGCATATTTTGAAANGCCCTGTCCAGTAAGTCTTTGTAGTTTTGCATAATCTAGTCCTTCATCCAACCAGTTCGCTTCCTTTGGTAGTTAGTATCCTGCATGGAGTTGGCAGCTTGTAAGAGGTCTTTTTTAAAGCCTCCTTTGCCTCATCAAAATTTTGCTCGTGCACCCCGATGGAGATTATCGGTTGTCCCGCCGTTACCCTTGCCGCAAGGCCCACAGGTTTACCGAATGCTTCTCGCATCCCCTGAGACACCCTGTCTGCTCCGGCACCGGTTGCCTGCTTATTCTCCCTGAGAACGTGATGTGGATAGACGAGTATTTTGATATGATAATTATTTTCACCCACTTCTCTGGATAGTAATTTATTTGCGGATATTCTGGCCGATTCCAATGCAATATCTCTTATCTGACAAGCTTCTTTCGTAAACAATTGTAAGACGACTGGGAAGTCTTTGCTGGGGCTGCCCATATTGAACTGGCTTATCCTCATCCCCGGCGTTCCCCCCATATACTCTTTCCTCGTGCACGGCCGTTTAGTCACGTTTCTATAGACATGTCCTGGTCTCTTTCCCATTTTTCACTCCTCAAAATTAAGGATGATCGTAATTTGCAAGAATTGCGACGTGATCCTTATAGAACGGATCCAACTTCAAAACATCTATTATATTAAATTTTTCGTCAAGCCTTTTAATCTCTGCGGACGCAATTTTTTTTGTCTCCTCTACAGCATCTATACTCCTGGTTTTGAGCATTAAAAGCAGAACCCCTCCTCTTGCTAAAAATATCTCGGCGTTTTTATTTGCGATCTCAACCTGATTCTTCTGAGCTATGTCCTGATAGATAAAATCTACCATCTCCACATAGGGGGTATATTCCTCCGGTCTATTGGCATCGAAGAAGAGAGGGATTATATTCTTCTCTCCCTTTGAAAGTTCTACAAGCTTCCTCATCGGTTTCCAAGAAAATTCTACGGCATAGATAACGCCATCTGCTAAAATTTTTGAGAGATGAGAGGCTGTAGATCCAGAAGCAGCACCGAGATAGAGCATCTTTGTATTACTTCTCAAATCAATATCTTTTTTAATCAAAAATGCGGCAAATTTACTTGTCTGTGGATTCCATCTCACTTATGCTTCTCCTTCTTCTTGATTTCGTCTTTGAATTCTTCTATAAGATCCCCTCTACTCTCCCCCGAAAAATAATCCACCCGGGCGAGTATGGCAATCTTTGCGGCGAGATCTCTTGCCAACTTTCCTCTAATCTCCCTCTTTGAGTTATGTATGGCCGGGTGTTGGAATATCACCCCGTGTTTTGGCGGTGGTACCCCACGGGAGAGATGCTTGAAGAGCGCTTTCTCTGCCCCCAATACCTGAATTTTACTTGAGGGCATAAACGCGAGATTTTTAAGGCCACCTGAAAGAGACAAGAGCTTTGCTACGAGCGTGGGTCCGATAAAAGAGGAGAGATTTGGTGTAATAGCTTCTATATTCCCCTCTACATATCCCTCTAATTCATCCTCCAACTCGCGCATCTCTTTTATCGATTTGGAAAATCTTCTAAGGATTTTTTCCTCCTCTCCAGACAACTCTATACCATCCGATTCCTTGGCCTTTTTTATAATTTTTTCATCCAGACCCGATTCAATTATCCTCTTCCTGCTCCCATATTTAGCAATTACTTCGAGCGTCTCCTCTCTTCTTAGCCTAAGCTCCGGAAAATGCTCTCCATACCAGTCGAGAAGTTTCTCGGAGAGCGAATTTGTCGCATCACCCAGTTCTCCCATCGTGGTTATCGCCCTTTCGATGGATTTCTCCCTCTCTTCCGCTTTGAGTTTGATTTTAGCTTTTGCTAAGGATATGCATTCTTCCTTTAGGAGTTCGATGTAATCTTTCTCTTTTACCGCAATCCCTGTCTCTCTGGCATAGTCTCTATAATGCCTTCTAGCCTCTCTACCGAGATCTTTATCCTCTCCCCCTTCTAATTCTACTTCGATATTTCCAAACCACGTCTCATATCTCATCTTAAAGATCTTCGCCTTTTTAACACTTCACTTCTGTCTCCCTTGCCGGTGGGACCACAATTAAACTTAATCTTTTCTGTGACTGTATAAGAAACATTTATATTAGATTTTTCATCTTCTACCCTTTTATATCCTATCAAAGGTTAGGTACTCGCAAAGCGAAGATTTTTGAGCAAAGCAGGATTAAAAAACTATAGGTTTTCATGGGTATAAAAATTTCCGGTATAGAACTTGAGAATCCATTGATCCTGGCGTCCGGAATTCTCGGAACTACGGGATCGTCCCTCAACAGGGTCGCCAGAATGGGCGCTGGGGCTGTGGTCTCTAAATCTATAGGTGTGGAGTCGAGAGAGGGATATAAGGGGCCTGTTCTACTCAAAGTGGACTGTGGATTTTTAAACGCGCTCGGACTCCCAAATCCGTCGTATAAAAATTTTATAGAGGAATTAAAGGATTTTGACGGATATTGTCCCTTAATCATCAGCGTATTCGGCTCCTCCTCCTCTGAGTTCGTCGAGGTCGCAGAAGATCTCGAAGAGTATGCGGATGCCTTCGAATTAAATTTGAGCTGTCCACACGTAGAAGGTTATGGGATGGAGATCGGAAGAGATCCCATCTTTGTTGAAGACATTACTCGCGAATTTAAAAGGAGCATAAGCAGACCAACATGGGTGAAGCTAACTCCAAATGTTGAGGCGATAACAGAGATAGGACTCGCCGCAGAAAAGGGGGGAGCAGATGCGGTCGTCGCGATAAATACCGTTAAAGGATTGAGAATAGATGTCGAATCCGGTTATCCACTGCTTGGAAACGTTTATGGGGGGTTATCTGGAAAGGCAATAAAACCGATCGGCCTGGCGGCCGTGTATTCCCTCTACAAAAAACTTAAGATACCGATCATAGGAGTTGGAGGTATAGAGGATTACAGAGACGTTCTCGAGTATCTGATGGCAGGGGCGAGATGCGTCGAGATAGGGAGTGCGCTCTATTACGATCTCGAAATATTTAAAGAGATAGATTCAGATTTGAAGAGACACCTTGAAGAGAATAGTCTGGAGATGGAGGATATAATTGGGTTGGCACACAGAAAAAGAAAAAGATAGAGAGATTCTGCCAAAAGATGTGGTGATCAAAAGAATCAAAAGAGAGAATAAGGATGTTAGAACCTTCTTCTTCGAAGATGCCCTCTTAGACGCAAGACCTGGAAGATACGTGATGGTCTGGGTGAGGGGGGTAGACGAGATTCCTATCTCTCTCTCACACAAAGACGCGATAACCGTGGAGAGAGTTGGAAAGACAACGGAATCCTTCTTTAAATTAAAAGAAGGAGATTCCATCGGGATAAGGGGGCCTTTTGGAAACGGATTTGACATAAAGGGAGAGAATATCCTCTTAATCGGTGGAGGTATCGGTATAGCTCCATTATTATATCTGGCAGAGGTTTTCGGTGAGAAGAAGAAAGATATGGTCGGAAATCGAAGATTTTTGAGCATAACGACGCTGATCGGATCGAGAAGCATAGAGACACTCATATTTCTTAAAGAATTCGAAAAAATTTCAAAAGTTCATTGTTCGACAGACGACGGTTCTCTTGGGAAGAAGGGCAGTGTGCTAAATATGTTGGATGCAGAGATTTTTAACCTCGAGTATGACATGATCTACGTCTGCGGACCTGAAAAGATGCTCCGTTCACTCCTCGAATTTTTTAACGAGAAAGATCTGTTGGAAAAGACCCAATTCAGTCTTTCGAGGATTATAAAATGTGGTCTTGGCATCTGCGGCTCTTGCTGCATCGATCCAAAGGGTTTGAGGGTTTGCAGAGACGGACCGATCTTTTACGGGGGTGAGATATTAAATTCTGAAGTAGGGAGATATGAGAGAGATCATACCGGAAGGAGAAGGAAGGTGTGAAATTTTACCCGCGAAACCTTCTCTGAATCTCTCTCATCTTTTTACGAAGCTCTCTATCGATTCTACCGAACGCCATTATGATCGGGGTCATCTCCTTACGAGACTCCTTATTGATCCTATAAAACTCCTTCTTAAATCCTTTAACCCGTTCTATACTTTTACGAAGCTCTTCTGTGGTCTCTTTCACGTTTCTTCCTTCTACCTTCTCGCAAAGTTCTTCCATCGTCGTCCTCTCGCGCTCTTGAAACTCCTTCACCTTCTCTATCATACTTCTTTGAAGCTCTCTAACAGCATCTATCTCTTCTTCATACGACATCTTCATGCCCCTCCTTTGCTTCTCTTTAAATGTGAAGTTATATAATAGTTTTATAGTCTTTAAGATATTTAAAACCTCCCTACAAACGACTCATCAAACCGTCCGAGGGGATATCGTTCGATTTTGATCGATGAATGAGATAAAAAAAGGGTTGAAAGAGATACCCAGACCCAAAAAATATGAATATCTAATTTAAGTGTTTTTACCCTGGATAAGATATATCTCTATCCACGATATATTGGATTCCTTTCCATCGTCCCTACTCATCGCATCGGTGCCAATTTTTATGTCCTTCACCTTAACGTTTGGCAAAAATCTCGTTCTTATCACTTCTGCGGTATCCACCGCCCTTGAAATTGCCCTGCCCCTCGCTTTTATCACAGCATCGTCGGATCCCTCGTTAAAGACGGTGATGGTTGCCAATACATAGTTCATCACCGGCTTTTTTCCTATATACACGACGTTATCTTCTGTCATTCCCAAAACCTCCAATTCATTGACGTTTTGACACTCCATTAACAGCAGTAATACTCCTAGTATAAAAAGTTGTTCCAACACCACACTAAATGTTATAAGGGAGATCACAGATCAAATGGACCTGTCCTCATGAGAAGAGAAAAAATTTTACGGAGAGATATGGCGAAAGAGCGGATTGGGATACTTTTTAAGATGGCAGAAAAAACTTTTGATGAATCGCCCAAGATGAGTGATCACTACATTGGGATCGCCAGAAAAATTTCGATGAGGTATAACGTTCGGTTTGATAAAGAGCAAAGAAGAAGAATTTGCCACCGCTGTTACAGTTTTCTCGTCCCAGGTGCAAATTGTCGTGTCAGGATAGGCGGAAAACACGTGACGGTGAGTTGCCTAAATTGTGGGGGTTGCATGAGGTATCAGTACAATACAAGGAGGATCTGAGATGGAATTGGTGATCTTTGAAAAACTTTCTTTGCCTCCGAAGTCGGAGATTGTTTCCGATCCGATAGATGTCTTTTATTTTGATGAGGCCGCGATCATCCTAAATTATCTGTTGGATGGGCGAGCAAGGAGGGGATTAACGGTGGATGTATGCAAGCGCACCAATGATAAATTTACCCCTTTTTACTCAGTTCCACCGATGAAGAACGAGGTGGAGATCGAGGTAGATTGCCTAAAGGAAGTTAAGGTACCAAAGACCAGACTGAGCCCTTACATAGGCCTCTGGGGAACGGATAAGATAAAGATAAGATTGTTCAACGAGGACGATGAACACGAGATCGAGGTGGTAAACCTAAGTTTTATCATTTAGAGATGAGTTTTTATTTGGGATCAACAGATCAAGTATCATCTTTTCCGTTTGGTATGCCTCTCTCTCAAAGGAGATGGTCATATAAGCCCTCCTGCAATTTTTCTCTATTGCCAGGTTTGCTACAAATTCCAACAGATATCTGATCAAAAACCTGACCATTCCGCGTTTTTTATATTGCTCTACATGGACAAGTTCATGGCCGATCAGCGCCATATTAAAGAAATTCGACTGATCTAACCGTTCGGCAAAGTAGATCTTATCGCCGAACGTTATCGCGCTCGCTCCAAAGAGGGTCATTATCACCTTCCCAAGACTGATGCTGCCATCGATTAAGACCACTTCTTCTAAGTTTAGGTTTGGAAAAAATGGTGATAACAAGTTTTTTACATCCTCCAATATCTTCATTGGTTGACCTATCTCGACAGGTGCCCAATAAAAATAAAAAAATAAAAGAGAAAAGTCACTTCTTCCCAGCTTAAAGCTTAATAATTTTGAAGAGCGATTGTAACTTAGTTGCCTGCATCATGTTTCCTTTTATCGAATACTTCTTCGACATGAACCCCTTCATCACATCCTCTTCGCCCTTCATAACCTTTACCCAGTATTCCCCATCGGCAACGATGGTGAAGACCGTAGCACCGATGTCACCCTCAACGAAAGTTCCACTTCCGTCATCAGCAACTTTTATGCCCATCGTCTTGGGATCCTCTCCTTCCAACTCGAATCCGATGACTTTTCCAGCAAACCCTTTCAGCGCAGCCTTCGCAGCATCTACTTTATTTCCTTCTTCAACAAGCTTTTCAATCAAGTCTTTTGCTTCAGCCATACAAAATCACCGGCAAAGAGACAAATCTTGTCTTATTTAAACTTTTTGATCATGCGGCCACAAATTATTTGGGGCGGAGATAAAAAAAGAAAATCCTATAACGCCTCCTTTCCCTTCTCTCCCGTTCTGATCCTTATGACTTCCTCCACTGAACTCACAAATATCTTGCCGTCCCCCATATGCCCGGTCTTCGCGGTTTTGACGATACTCTCCACTATCTTATCCACCTCATCATTTCCAATGACGATCTCAAGTTTTATCTTAGGCAGTAATTCTACCACATACTCCCTGCCACGAAACTGCTCTACAAGACCTTTCTGCTTTCCGTGCCCCTCAACACGGGTGACGGTCAACCCTGGATAGCCCAGTTTCTTAAGCGCCGTTCTAACTTCCTCTAATTTTTCCACCCTTATGATTGCCTCTATCTTCTTCATCTTCTCTCCTATATTATCGATTCATCTGAATGAAGTCGGGATACGCCTGACCACCATGCTCCGGCACATCCAATCCTGAGATCTCCTCTTCAGGAGAGACGCGAATGCCATACACGAGATCCATCCCTTTGAATATCAAATATCCCATACCAAATGCCCATATTATCGCTACGGATGCGGCCATCAATTGAGAGATCAATTGTGCAAATCCGCCACCGTACAACAATCCAACAACGCCTTGATACGTTCCATCCGCAAATATGCCAAGACTGAGTAACCCCCATATACCATTTATCCCGTGAACACTCACCGCCCCGACCGGATCATCAACCCCTCTAGATTCAAAGAAGTTGACGCCAGCATACATCAAAGCTCCTCCAATCAAACCGATTACGACAGCCGCCCATCCTTCTATCCAGGCGCATGAACAGGTGACCGCGACAAGTCCGGCCAACACGCCGTTCAACGCCATACCAAGATCCCATCTTCTCGTTTTCAAGAACGTGATGAGAACGGCAGTTAATCCTCCGGCTGCGGCAGCCAAGTTCGTGTTCACTGCTATTATAGCAATCCTTAACTCGTGTGCCGAAAAGGTGCTGCCCGGGTTGAACCCGAACCATCCAAACCAAAGGATGAAGGTACCAAGGGCGGCCAACGTCATGCTGTGGCCCGGAATCACCCTCGGTTTTCCATCAACGACTTTGCCAAATCTTGGGCCAAGAACGAGTGCCCCTGCAAGACCAACGAATCCTCCGATGGCATGCACCACACCTGATCCAGCGAAGTCCAATGCACCAAGTTGAGAAAGCCACCCGCCACCCCACATCCAGTGTCCAAAGATCGGATAGACGACGGCGCACACTAGCGTACTATACACTAAATACGAAGAAAATTTCAGTCGTTCTGCAACAGCGCCCGCGACGATCGTCGCAGAGGTTGCGCAAAAGACTAACATCCAGAAGAACTGCAGATATTTACCCACATCGTAATAACCGCCGAGCAGAAGAAAACCCTCGGTGCCAAAGAGGCCGTGATAATCGCCCCCCATCATCAACGCGTAACCCACGATGAAGAAGACCAAGGACCCCATCACAAAGTCCATCAGGTTTTTTGCCATCAGATTTGAGGTTTTTTGCCATCAGATTTGTCGCATTTTTTGCCCTGCAAAATCCCGCCGTGAGCATTGCAAATCCGGCCTGCATGAACATCACCAAAAATCCACACAATAATATCCAGACATAGTCTACCGGCAACCCAGGATTCTTTAAAAGCGTCTCTTCCCCCGAGGGATCAGCTGCCAAAGCCAAAGAGGGAAAAAGCGAAGATGCTAGCGTTAACACTATCAAAACAAACGCTATTGCTATTATACCACTCCTCATATACTTTCTCTTCATTGGTTTACTGTCCTGTGGGTTGGTGCGGGGGCTCAAAATAAAAAAGTATTTAAGAAGATTTCGTAACTTTTATGAAAAGTTCTCAAACAATTTAATTAATAGGATTCTGATTACTGGTCAAGCCCATAAAAACGATAAATGATTTATGGGAGTATACTTAATACCCTTGCTGCAGGAGAAGAACAATATGACAGACGAGAAGAATGGAGAAGAAAAAGTATTTGATGCAGTGGAAGAGCACCAGATAGAATTTATCCGACTGTGGTTCACCGATATCTTAGGGAGGTTGAAGAGCTTTTCGATCACTCCCGCTGAATTAGAAGGTGCTTTTGAGGAGGGGATGGGCTTTGATGGTTCGTCCATCAAGGGGTTCGCAAGAATCGATGAGAGTGATATGCTCGCAAAACCTGATCCCACTACTTTCAGACTTATCCCATGGAGGCCAAAGGAGCATGCGGTTGCAAGGATGTTTTGTGACATCATTAACCCAGATGGAAGCCCTTATGAAGGGGATCCAAGGTATATATTAAAGAGAAATTTGGAGCGATTAAAAGAGGGCGGATATACGTTTTATGTCGGCCCCGAATTGGAATACTTCTATTTCAAGGATAATAAAAGTACAGAGGTCTTAGATGAAGGAGGCTATTTCGATCTAACAACTCTGGATGCGGCAAGCGATCTTCGAAGGGATACGATTCTCACACTGGGAGAGATGGGGATACGCGTGGAATATAGCCACCATGAAGTTGCGCCATCACAACACGAGATAGACCTAAGATACAGAGACGCGCTCACAATGGCAGACAACGTGATGACCTATCGAATCGTTGTAAAAGAGATAGCACAACAATATGGATATTACGCCACGTTCATGCCGAAACCCATCTTCGGAGTGAATGGTAGCGGGATGCACGTGCACCAATCTATATTCAAGGGCGATAAGAACGCATTCTTCGATATAGATGATGAGTATCATCTCTCAAAGATCGGTAAAGGATATATCGCTGGATTGCTGATGCATGCACCCGAGATCACATCTATTCTAAATCAATGGATAAATTCGTATAAACGTCTCGTGCCCGGATATGAGGCCCCAGTCTACATCTCCTGGGCTCGAAGGAACAGGTCCACACTTGTAAGGGTACCGATGTATAAGCCAGGAAAGGAGGAAGCGACCAGAGTGGAATTCCGTAGCGCAGACCCTGCGTGTAATCCTTATTTGGCATTTTCGGTGATGCTAGCAGCCGGCTTAGACGGGGTAAAAAACGAATATGAGTTACCGCAACCCATTGAAAAAGATGTTTACGGCATGAGCAGTGCAGAGATGGAGCGAGAAGGAATAGAATTACTACCAGGGAGCTTGATCGAGGCGATAAAACTGACAGAAAATAGTGAATTGGTGAAAGAAGCATTGGGAGATCACATCTTCCAAAATTTCATCGAGTCGAAGAGGGTGGAATGGGATGATTATCGTGTGCAGGTAACGGGGTGGGAGTTGAAGGAGTATCTGTCGGTGCTGTGATTCGCTCTCTTCTATATCTTTCTTCTCACTGTAAAATCCGGTGGATTATATCATAAGAACATAGATCCAAACGACGGCGGGAAGAGAATTATTATATATACCACCAAACCAACCCACCCGATCGGAAGTGGAAAGATTGCAAAATTCATTCACGATCGCGAAGTACAAGCTTTTGAATGCATTCAATATGATGCTTGGATCCAGAGGATCGGTCATCGGGAGTATCATATTCTTCGTCTTTATGGGTGGGATGCTTATTGGGGTCTCTTTCCTCATGTTGGATCAGATGGAGACCGTCTTTCATTATCTTCCCATAATATTGGGAATATTCTTTATAATACCAATCTTTAACGGGTTTAGGGGGCGTGGGATGCGCGCCTCACCTGAAGATCAGGATTTTATCCTCACAACATCTGTAAATCCGAGAGAATACTTTATGGCAACCCAGATAACAGCCATATCATCGATCTTGATCTTCCTGCTTCCAGTAATCTTGATATGCGTGCTTTTAGTTCTTCATTCCCTGCAACTATCCCTGTTAGGGTCCATTCCGATAATTCTCTGTATCGTATTCTTCATCTGCCTGATGAACCTGGTCGCAGCCGGGGTGAGGATGATCACCGAGAAGAAGAGACTCCTGTTGTTTGTCGTGCCTATTGTGCTTTTATTGATACTCGCAGCTTATTATTTTAGCCCCATGATATATAACATCCTTCCAAATGTCCTTGCGGCTAACGTAATCATGCATTCCTTCAGTTCCAATCCAAAAGGTGCCTATCTNCCTCTTTCTTGGATTGTTTGTCTGGTATATAGTGCCGTTGCTCCTCTTNTTCCTCTCTCTTAGATCTCACTATGATGTGATGGTGAAGCCGATCAAGAATAGGATAAGAGAACCGTTCTTAGAGATCTCGATGACAGGAGGAGTAAGGGAGATACTCACCCGACGGGAACTTCTCTCCATCATACGAACGAGAACGATGCTTTCGCCCCTCATGTATATCTTCATCTTTCTGTTCATACCACTATTTAACTGGATGGGGAGAAAAGGATACATGTTATTTGCCTCATCACAGGGCGGTTTTGAGTATGTGATCTTTACCACGATCATGTTTATGGTTATGGGGGTTGGAGGGATGGTTCAAAGAAGGTTTTCTAAGGATAGAGGGACAATATGGATCCAGAAATCGCTGCCATTGAAGACCGAACACGTGGTGGATTCGATATCTTATGCCGTAACGATGATCGGGATGATCTACGCCGTTGTGATCTTGATCATACTCTCAATATTTTATGGATCTCAGACATTTGCATATATCCCGCTCATCATCGCAACGGGGGCTATCGGTGCCAACTTCAGCGTGTATTCAAACATCGCATCTCCTGTATCAGAGGATATATCGATTCCGCCGAACATGCTCTTTATGATGTTTTTATCGTTCCTGCTGATTACTCCTTGTTACATACCAGTCTTCTACATGCCTATGTTGGCGCCGTATTTCGGCATGGATCATGTCAGTACCTCCTTGATACTTCTAACCTCGCTTCTTGTCCTGATATACGCCATACCAGCCACGTTTTTTCTCAGACGGGCGGCGGCAAAGAAGCTGGATGAATATGAGGCAACACTTTAATGAAGGATATCTTAGCGGATGTGGGCGGAAGGCCGGGCATAGACTGTCGTGGATTTTGCAGATATTGTTATTTTAAGGGCATAAGAACAGAAGACCCCCTGGGGTGTAAATATTGCCCCCCTTTTAAAGTGGGGTGCGATTACTGCATTAACCGGGTGAGGGAGAAATATTTTGGATTTGTACCATTAAATATGGTATTAGGAGAGGTTTATACAAATTTTAAAGTTAATGGTGGAGAAACAATCGGAATAAGTGGCGGAGGAGATCTCAGTTGTTATCCAGACCTTTTAGAATTGACAAAAGGGCTCAAAAATATCGGGTTGCCAATACATATAAATTACACCAGTGGAAAGGGGTTTGATGATGAAGATGGGGGAGAGGCAGATTCTCTGGTGAAGAATAATGTTTCAGAGGTCTCTTTCACAGTATTTTCTACCGACAGAGCGTTGAGAAGAGAATGGATGGGCGATGCGTCTCCTGATGCCTCTCTGGCAAATTTAAAGAGATTTTGTGAGAGCTCAGATGTTTATGCGGCATCCATCGTCATTCCGGGTGTGAATGACGGAGAAGACCTCTATAAAACCTGCTCAGATCTGGAAGATATGGGAATAAAGGGTATGATCTTGATGCGGTTCGCTAACTATGAAGAACAGGGACTCATTCTTGGAAACGATCCGATAATAGAGGGGATCGAGCCACATTCTGTTGGGGATTTTGGGAAACTCGTTACAAAGATAGACAAAGAGTTCTCTTTCAGGGTGACAGGAACGCCCCTCTGGGATCCGGAGGCAGGATCTCCTTATGCAATAAGAGGAGAAGATGAGATGTTGAGAGAACTCCCAAAGATCGAAAAAGGGGCAACGATCCTGACGGGAAAAATTTCTGCGCCGCTTTTAAGCGAGATATTTGATAAGATATCCGATAAAATTGAGGTTGTGCCCGTCGATAAGGAGATAGGATGCTTGATAACGATAGAAGATATTAAAAAATTGAGTTTGGACGATATAAAGGAGACGGTGATATTTCCGGGAAGGGCATTCGTGCACGATAGGGAGATCGAGGATTTGTTATGTAAAGATGGCATCAAAAGATTGATAATCAGGGGGCCGGATCGGCTCACCGTTGATGGAGAGATGAGCATATCTATGAGCAGAGAAGAGATTTTGGAAGAGGAGAAGAGGGCGCTGGAAGAACTCATAAGGATGATAAATTTCTACGGTGTTTAACGTTTGTTCAAGTATCACGAGCATCCCCCCCATAGTTGCAGGGCTTCTTATCTTGGAAGGAAAATTTACTCCCCCGATGGTTTCTCCGCCGGAGGAGGCGTTCGACCCGCAAGAATTCATGTGCCCGCTTGTGCCACCTTCTGCAAGCCCACGTTCACGGAACAGGATGTCCTGAGGTTTGTTATCGCCAACAGTCTATAATTCCTATTCTAAAAATTCTAAAAGTTTCAGTATATCTTGCCTTCCCATTCTCTCCAGTTCTTCCCGCTCCTTTTTAACGTAAGATTCGACAATATCTTTATTCCTCGCATTTTCCAAAAGTCTGATCGCCAA
>RXIL01000108.1 GCA_004212085.1 Candidatus Methanolliviera hydrocarbonicum | reverse complement strand
TGATCGTATCCATTATCTCTTTCGCACCCTTCCCAAGAATCGTGCATCGCCTATGTATCGCGTAAATCCATCCATCCTTCACGTTTATCAAGAACCCGCCAAGTGGATCGATCTTCCACTCCTTCTTCTCTTTTGCCGCAACGATCTTGGTCGTTTGAAAAAAACTCGTCTTTTTTCTCTTCTCTTTAAATAGGAGGAGATCTATTCCCAGATCTTTTGGTGGCATTCCTCTATTCTCGGAGAGAAACATCATCTCAGAAGCTCTTCTAAGTTCATATATACTCCCAAAACATTTCTGGCTGTATTCTGGTGTGAACAATATATCTGCATTTAGTTCTGATGCCAGACCTGACAAGATAGCATTTACTCCGACAGAGTCTGCATCTATTAGCTCTGAGACATTTCCAACGCCGAAAAATAGAGGAATATCTTTAAATTTTTCTCTTATTTTTTTATATCTCTCCAATGACGCGACGAGCCCCTCTCCCACGTGATTCAAGATCGGATCCGCGACGATCTTTTTTATTCCAAGTTCTCTTGCAAGATTCAAATTTTCGTCCAAATCGGAATCTTCTTCCGCTATAATGGTAACGGCTGAATCTGCCTCTGCAATTTTTTCTCCGATACCATCCAATATCTCCTTATTTGCGCTCAAGAGCATATCTGCTCTGCCGCATCCGGATAGAAGAAATTCTGGAACCGAAGTATCGATTGAGAAAGGCAGATCAAATCCCAATGCGACGTCAATACTTCTCTCGACATCATCCACGTCTGCATCCATCGAGATCCCCAGATCTATCATATCTGCTCCTTCTCTTAGATAATCTCTTATCTTTATTGAAAGGTCTTCCCGCTCATATTTATCTGCGCCTACGATCTCTGCGAGTACTTTCATCCTTGAAGAACCGCCGATCTTCAGTTCTTTCAATTTAAACGCAGATTTTGCCGATTTTTCTAAATTTAGAATCTCTCTTTCCGCTTCTTCTCTTCTAACGTTCTTTAAGAGCTCACATGCCGGAACCTCTTTAGAAAATTCTATCCTATCGGCTTCTGGTAGGATGTATCTCAGATCATAGGCATTCTTTGGCCCAAGTCGTATGGGCATTCTCAGATCTTCCTCTAACTCTTCAAAACTCGCCTTTATAAGCCCGGGGATGAGAATCATATCATAATTTTTTATGTTTATATCTGTCTCTCCTAATCTCTTTCTTAAAATTTTTGGCGTTATGAAAGAGGCGACTTTTATATTGCATACGAGCAGATCCGCATACTGCCCTACCGATTCCCTCACCGCTTTTTCTGCTTTTTTACCAGTTATTGCGAGAATTTTCATTTTGATGAATCCGCGAGCTTATTGAGTCTTTCTAAGGCTTTTATCATCCTTTCATCACCACAATTTTTTATTATAGGAGAATAGAAAGGATATAACTCATCGTATCTATTGGTTATTCTTCTCCTTGTCGCAAGAATTGTAAGCTCTAAAAGGAGGTTGAAACCCCTGTTTATTCCTATCACTTCTCGTTTAAGCACCTTCCCCCAAGAAAACTTAAGATAAAATCTACAAAAGTGTTTCTCCTCCGTAATCCCATCCACCTCAAATTTAATTATCGCGTGGGAATCTTTTAAAAAAGGAAAATCGTCCAGAAAAAAATAATCTTCTTCCTTTAGATCATTAAATGCAGACTCAACGAAGAAGAGTGGGTTGTATGTTACATTTATTCCTATATTTCCGTCCTTAAACAGGTTTTCATACGTGTGGCATGTGAAAATCTTTGATTTTCCCTGCACCAAATCTCCAATTTGGTTGCGTTCTTTAAATACCTCGACGTACGTCAGATCTTTATTTATCAATCCTATGGGAGCCGCATTGATCCCTCTTTTTGAGATCGTCGTCGAGATCACCTCGGTGATTCCTCGCCCATAAATTCCAAATCTTTCCAGATCTTCCTTAAATTTTATAACCCCCATAAGCCAAAAAGACATATAAAGATGAAACGATTATATCTGCGATGCACCCGGGATTTATCCCCTTTTTCACGAGCTCTGAATCAAATTTTCTCACTTTCTCTATCGTGTAATCTTTTATGATCTCGTTGGCACTTTTCTTAACGCGCAACGCTTCTTCCATCCCAAATTTAGCCACGATCAGACCATCTACATGCTTTGATAGGAGAGATACATCCTCATAAACGATTCGACCGTTTATGTCAAAGTCATCCCTCTTTGATCTATCCATCAGATTCTTCGCAACCTCAAACGTTATCGGATACCCCTCCACCCATTCCCTTGCTACGAGATTATCCTTTGGAGAAAGTTCCATCAGTTCATAAAGACTTTTGTTTTCCTCTTTTAGCTTCTGCAGCGAAGCTCTATCCTTTATGTCATATCTGTCTGCCTCTTCAACTCTAATCTTCTCGTTCAAGAAGATTTTATAGAATTCTATCGTATCCTCTACGTCCGTCCCCCTCACCACATCAGAGACCGCTCCCTTAAGCTCTTTAAGTTTGTCGTCTTCGGATTCAAATGCAACGAAATCTTTGATTCTTTTAGACGCTCTCAGAAGCGGTATCGACAGAGTAAAAGCCCCAAAATGCGTATTTCCTCCGCGTTGCCACTTATGGCTCTCCTCAACTCCAAGCCTGATCAGTCTGCCAATCTTTTCCTCTGAGTTATATGCCCTTACAAATATCTGGTATGCCGAGAC
Organism: Candidatus Methanolliviera hydrocarbonicum; assembly: GCA_004212085.1. Lineage (GTDB taxonomy): Archaea > Halobacteriota > Methanoliparia > Methanoliparales > Methanoliparaceae > Methanolliviera > Methanolliviera hydrocarbonicum. The sequence continues at coordinate 17,864 of RXIL01000108.1, read as the reverse complement.
GGATGATGCCAAAAAATGCTCATATCTGGTTTCTCCAAAATCATGCATTCTATCAATATTTCCAGGCTTTGGGTCGGCCGAAACTTCGAGGAGCATCGAAAGCTGGGCGCATCCGGCGTAAAAATATTCGTTCATGAGAATTATCCTAAGACCCCATTACCATTCTAATTAAATGGGTGGCCATTGCATCCCTCATCGGCATTCGCAGAATCGAAGAGAGCATACGAAATAACTTTTTGAGGGTAAGAGATCGTACGGTCTTTGGCAGACGATCATACGTATACGTCATCAGGGACCCCAATCTATGATAGATAAGCAGTTGCTCGATGTCGTCTTTCCATCTGTATGTGGGGTCGATGATTGCCTTAGCCGCTATCTCTCCACTCCTTATCGCTTGATATATACCCTCACCGACGGTCGTGAAGTTAAAACTGGCTGCATCTCCCACGAGAAATATATCGCCGAACCTAAACCCGTTGTAGTTGAACTTTATGGGGGCGGCTTTCATATCTCCACCCAATACGATCTCGTGTTGACGGCACCAACTTTTAAATACTTCTCTAAATTGTCCAATCTGCATAAATCGTGGCATCGTGCCGGCGCCGACGATTGTGTATCCTGCGTGAGGGAATACGTAACCCACCCCCATACCCAAGGCATCGTCTATGATCACCTCGAACTCGTCCCTGCCCCTCACATACCACTCCACGCAAACCGCTTTGTCGTTATAAAATCCCAGCCCACGCGCAATCACCGATGTGGAACCGTCGCTTCCGATCAAATAATCATATCTGATCTTCTTACCAGATTTGAGTGAAACGACACGACACCTTTTATCCAAAGATGCAACGGAACTATCTGGTGATATAGTAGCACCTGCTTTCTCTGCCACCGCCATCTGGTACTGTCCAAGCTTCAACCGATCTACCGTATAAAGGAACGGTTCTCCATCAACCGTGTTTATAGTGGTGGCCCAACCGTTCACATGAAAGGTCAAACTATCGCAACTTTTTTCGAGTAGAAATTTTGGTATGTAGATAAGCCCGTGACGAAAAATGCCTCCAGCACACACTTTATCCCCTATACGATCCTTGGGGAGCTTTTCTAATACCAATACGTCCTTCCCGCCTTCTCCCAATATTTTGGCGGCGGTTAAACCAGCTGGGCCTGCTCCAACGATGACGATCTCGTGATGTTCCATGGAAAACAACACTTCTATCTATCAGATTTATCGAATAAAACTTTTTAGGTCTTCTTTAAGATTTATAGGTATGCTTCCTAAAAAATTGCCTTGGTTCTGTTTCTCCCGGCGGTAACCTTCCCCGGCATCCTTTTCCTATCTAAATCTTATTTGATGAAAGTAACATCTGGATCTCGGATCTCGCCAATCATTTTTTGATGAAAATTTTTAATTTAGCCTTCTGTGGGTAAAGTATATATTCCTGAAATATACACCCTACCAAGATAAACGATGCGAGATGATATAACTTCTTTAATTGGATTGAATGTTTATACGAATGAGTGTAAACATGTGGGAAAGGTCGAGGACGCAGTTTTAGATCTGGGCGGGAAGAGGATTACACAACTGGCATTAACCGATGTGAATGAAGAGCTCAAAGATCCGTCGAAGAGGGGTATATTGATCCCTTATAGGTGGGTTATGGGGGTGGGGGACATAGTGCTCGTAAAACGAGTCGTTGGGTTTCCTCCGGCCACAGAGGAGGAATAAGCATGTCAAAAGAGGATGCCATAAAGATAATAGATAAAATAAAAGGAGATGGGAGAGTAACATTAACGGAGTATGAGAGTAAGAATATTCTTGGGGCGTACGATTTTCCCGTCACCAAAGAAAAGCTTGCAAGAGATGAAGAAGAAGCCGTAAATTTTGCGGAAGAGATAGGTTACCCGGTCGTTTTAAAGATAGTATCTCCAGATATAACTCATAAAACCGACGTGGGGGGAGTTAAAGTGAATGTAAAATCCCCCGAGGAGGTGAAGACGGCATACAACGAATTGATGGGTATAAAGGATGAAATTAAAGATGCAGATATACACGGCGTTCTTATCCAAGAGATGGCACCAAAAGGAAACGAAGTCATCCTTGGAATGACCCAGGACCCCCAATTTGGTCCAGTTTTGATGTTTGGGCTCGGGGGGGTATTTGTTGAGGTATTAAAAGATGTATCTTTCAGAATACCACCCCTCACGAGGTTTGATGCAGAGGATATGATAAAAGAGATCAAAGCATATCCGATATTGGAGGGGGTGAGAGGGGGAGTTTCATCGGATTTGGACGCGTTGGTCGATTGTATACTAAAACTTTCGGATCTCAGCGTGGATCTATCCGATTGCATAAAAGAGATGGATATAAACCCCCTCTTTGCAACAGAAAAAGGCGCGGTGGCAGTGGATTCTTTGGTTATATTGAAGTAATTTAGAGGGAAGAAGAGGCGCCTTAAAAATTCCCATTACCTCTTTATATTTGTCAGGAGGGGGATAGGATAGGACAAGGTGTAGGTGGATATGCTATCTTTTTAGTGGCCACTCTTCATCAGGGGCCCGTAGCTTAGCCAGGTGGAGCGCACGGCTGATAACCGTGAGGTCGCCGGTTCAAACCCGGCCGGGCCCACATACTCTCTTCAAATGTAAATGAAACTTAACTTAATCTAAATCATCCAGCCATCCAGCTCTTTTATTTATCTTCCTCTTGAATATTTCTCCAATATTGTTGGGGTCTTTCGCTTGGTGGTATTTGAGATAGATATAATCATCCATGATTCCCAAGATCTCTATCTTGCCAGTTCGATGGGACATAATGTACCTGAACCTTTTGCTGTGGCCGTTAATCTTCTTCTTAGCATCTTCTATAATTTCGTTGCCCCTGTAGAGCGGGACTTGAAAACGCCTTTTAGCTCTCTTTACCGGCCTGCATTGAAAAATATAATATGGGTTGACGCCGATACTTACCAGTTTATTCTGTAGTTCGGCCAGGATGTCTGGATTATCGTTCACCCCTTTCAGTAAAACGGATTGGTTGTTGATTATCACATTAGAACTAATAAGTCGACCAACAGCTTCAATAGATCTATTGGTAATTTCCTTGGGATGATTAAATTGAGTAACGACATATATTCTTCTATCCTCCAGAGAACATTTTTTCAAGAGCATTAATAACTCCTCATCTTCAGAAATCCTTTCTGGAAAAATTACGGGAACTTTTGTTCCAAACCTGATAAAAGACAGATGAGGAATATCTGAAAGCATTTCTAAGAATTCTTTAATTATTTCTGTCGGCAATATAAAAGGATCCCCACCACTAATCAGCACATTATTAATCTCATTATGTTCTCTTATATATTCAACTGCTGTTCCAAAATTTTCTACTACTTCTTTATTTGGTAGCCCAACTAGTCTTTTTCTGAAACAATATCTGCAATAACTTGCGCATCTATTTGTTGCTAGAACCAATGCAGTTTGGGAATACTTGTGCTGCAGCCCGGTCAGTTTTGTATTTTCCAATTCACCGCTAGTGTCATAAGAACCAGAAAGATCCAATTCTCCTTCTGAAGGAATTGCCATCCGTCTAATGGGATCGTTTGGGTTGCTCCAATCGATTAAGGAGATATAGTATCTCGTAACGCGCATAGGATGTCTTTTTATAACTTTTTGTAATTGTTCCTCTTCTTTTGGAGTTAGTTCAATGTATTGTTTCAGCTGCTCGATGGTACATACAGCTTCTCCAAGTTCATCTTCCCATGTCAAAAGTATAACCTCTACAGCGTTTTTTTCTAAATATTATCTCAAACCTTCTCTTAAAGATCGCGAAGGACAAGGTTGACCGAACGATATCGAACCTTTTATTCAGATTAGGTGTGTGGCACAGAACTAAACTCAAATAACATCAATGATCATTGCGACTTCCACCATAAAATGGACATCTACCTTTTATACATTCCTTATTTAAAGGATTAAACTCGCATTTCATATCCTCGTCGATCCTCATCGTGGTTTTGAGCCCCTCCTTTAAAAAAGTTACTGCTTCAATTATTGCTAGATATGTGTTTCTCTTGCAGCATCCTGGGACCGCCGTGGTTTGCTATGGAAAGAAGACTTTTCGCTGTTATTGTATTTTTATAATCCACCGAGATCACCATCCCCATCCACAAGATTTATCAATCTCTCGGTCATCTCTTCCAGATTTTCTCCCGTCTTTGCCGAGATGGAGATGTCAAAGATGTCCGACTCAACTTTTTTTATATCAAGCTTATTTGCGACCACCAGAACCGGAAGTAAAAAAGTATTTCTTACCTCCTCTAGTAGATTTAATTGTTTCTCCATCGGATACCCACACGTCTCGGTCGGATCCAATACGTGTAATATAACGTCTGCGAGATCTTTTATTGCCAAAATTGCAACCTTTTCCATCTCATTTCTTTTTTGGAGCGGTCTATCTAGAATTCCAGGTATATCTGCCACCTGATATCTTCTTCTTCCATGAGTGAAGTGACCAACGGATATACTCTTCGTTGTAAACGGATAATTAGCTATATCTGGTCTTCCAGAGCTAATTAAATTTACGATGCATGATTTTCCAACGTTTGGGTATCCAGAAACTACGATCAGCGGACAATCAAAGTCTATTTTGGGGAATTTCCTAATTTTTTCTCTCGCTTCATTTAAAAAGATTAAATCTTTACTTATCTTCTTCACCATCGACGCGGATCTTCCATAAAACTGTTTACGAATATTAACAGAATCTCTTTCATCTTTCATTCGAGTTATATATTCTCTTGAGAGTTTTTTTATTCTTTTACTAACTCCATGGACCCTGCCAAGCGATACTTTCAGTTTATCGATCCCAATCGAGAGATCTATGAGTTCCCTATAAAACTTAGGTAGGTTATCAAAGCTCGGATACTTCTTCACGGAGGAGGTCAACGTCTTTGAGATAATATCGCTGGTGATCGTGATCATCTTCCTCTGGACGACGATCTTTTCGCTGCCTTCNCTATACATCTCCTTGGCTACCTTCTTCGCCCTTCCGAATGCTTTGTCTATGATCTCATCTTCTCGGAGGATACTTGGTATCTTCTCGATCTCTTGGGACTTCATTGCCGAACCTCTCCGCCTGGGCTTTATTCCTGCCGTGTAAAAATGTTTCTATCGAAAACCGAAAAATTTAATTTATATCAGGGGAGAGAGATGGATATGAGAGTTGGTACAGTAATTGCCATTGGCATGATACTCCTATTCTTCGGGCTTCCAATCTTAACGGGATACGCCCCTTTCCCCACGGATCCTTCTCCAGGTCATGTGGGTGACTTTTTTGGGGGGATTTGGGATTATTGGGGCGAGGTTTTCAGGGTGGTGTCTCAGCGAAGTAAGCCGACAGATCAACAGACAGTCGATCAACAGACCACTCTACATGAGATCTTTGATAATTTAAGTTTGACATTTTAGAGAACGCCTGTAAATCCCTGATGGACGTCTGCAGACTTTTCTTTTGCGGACAAAATTTTTTAGTCGTGTATGTCATTGAACAGGCACTCTGAATGTGAACATCTCTTCTAGCGACCATATATGATCGGTAAGTCCTTCTGCCATTGCAGGTGTTCTCTGTCTCCATTTATGTCTTCCATTATTCTTTTCTACCCTAAGAGATCTGTGTGATCTCTATCCGTCACCTATCTTCTCCTTTTTTTATATGACCAGATCTCGTCTGCCTGTTTTGAGCCAACGAGATACTGTATTCTTATCGTGTCCAGTAGCTCTGGCCGTTCCTCTTATGCTTCCCTTCTCATTTGGACACCAATATTCTGATATTTTGATATTTGAGCACATGCCCATCTCCAAAAAGAGATGTGATGCTCTTAGTAGATGAATCTTTTCAGCAACCCACAGACACTACCTTTTACTAATTTTACGTAACTCAGAATCCCCTTATAAAACATATATACTTTATTATATACTTCCCTGTGACCCGTTTTTACTCTTATCACCCTCTAAGGACGTTGCATTCTGGCTCGGTGCTATCGTACTCACTTAACAGAGCGCATCTGGCTTCGGAAAGCTCCGCATTATACATAATCGGCTTTGGGAGAGTGGAATAAAAAAAATTTAGCAAGAAAAAATAATTTATAAAAAGAGGTAAATTTTAGATAAGTATGAGAAAAGAAGATCTGACAGACGATGGCAAAGAAGCATTGATCGATTCTTTTTTTGAGTCTTTACACGCGATCATAATACATTATGGGCTATGGTTTCGCGAGACGGAGCACCAGCTTGGATTGGATAAGGCGAGCGATATAGATGATGGTATATGGTTTCAGGCCATCGAGTCAAAATACGGCATGAATGCGGCAAAGAGGACAAACGATACATGTTGGGTGAGATTTTCCTACGTGGAGGCAAAGAAGATTGCAAAAATGCTTGGTCTTCCCAAGAATGGCGGAATTGGCGCATTGAAAAAGGTATTCACGACTTCGTCGTGATATGCCAAAAATCTTCGATTTTTGAGCACACTAGAATTTAGGCAGTACGCCAGGGTCAACGTTCAAGAGATCATAGACATCGGTGAAGATAAGATCATCTTCAGAATGAATGACTGCAGGGTTCAATCCGCGAGGAAAAGGAGGGGGCTTCCTGATTATCCGTGCAAATCTGCAGGGCTTGTGGAATACTCAAGATTTGCAGAGGGGATTGACCCGAGAATCAAGACTCGATGTATCTCCTGTCCGCCAGACCCCCATCCAGAAGAGTGGTGGTGCGCGGATACCGTCTCCAAGACTCGATGATTTTATGCGTGAGTATCCAGCAGTTGCTGAGGATGCTTGGCTTTGCAATACCAGATCCAAAGTGGTTGAAAGACCGGCAGTTGCACTTGTGCTGAATCCCGAATACGAGGAAATGGTTACAGAAGATGACATAAAGAGCTATCTTACAGAAGAGGTTATTGAAAAGGGTAAAATGCCCAAGTATTGGATGCCAGATAAAATATTCTTTGTGGATGAAATACCGAAAACAAGCACGGGGAAAATGAATGAAAAAAGTATTTAAGGGAGCGATATAAGTAGTACTGCAAGAGAAGAAGTTTATATAAAAATTAAAGAAAGGAGGAGAGATTATGGCTTTAAGAACCGGAGATCAGTATAAAGAAGGTCAGGCAAAGATTAAGCATAACGTCTATATCAACGGAAAGAAAATAGAAAATCTGGAGGATAATCCCAACACTAAGACTGTGCTGGATGCCACCGCCAAGGTCTTCGATCTGGGCATGGAGCCTCAATATAATGAAATCATGAATGTGGCTTCCCCTCTGCTTGGGGAGAAGGTGAGCAGGAATGTGCATCCATCCCGTTCTCCTAAAGATCTGGAGATGCGTGCTGAGATGGGGCTCTTATGCTCCCAAAAATTAGGCACCTGCAATTATCGCTGTGTGGGTTGCGATACTATTCATGGAACGGCGTCCGTTACTTATGAGATGGACCAAAAGTTGGGAACTGATTATCACAAAAGGTTTATCGAGTGGCTCAAATATATTCAAAAGAATGATCTGGCTGTTAGCGGTGGCGTCATGGATGTCAAAGGCCCTAGGGATCTCAGACCTGGAGAGGGTGATCCTGACCACTATGTGAGGGTTGTAGAGAAGCGTTCTGATGGTGTTGTGTTGAGAGGTGCTAAGATGCATCAAAGTGGTGCCATAGGGGCAGATGAAACGTTGGTCATACCAGGCGTAGCTACGATAAAAGGCGAGGAGCCCTATGCTGTGGCCTGCGCTGTGAAGAATTCCCAGAAAGGTATTACCTACATCTCCCAGTATAATGCGATGTCGGCGGAAAGGGAATTTATAGATGACAACTCAAAGTTAGGAAATCCTCAATATGGACAAAGGGAGACCTGTTTGATGGTCTTTGACAACGTCTTTGTTCCTAATGAAAGGGTCTTTATGTGTGGAGAAACTGACTATGCACACATGCTTCTACTTCGTTTTGCTAAGCAGCATCGCATGACTTGTGGAGGTGTATGCAAGGCGGGATTTATGGATCTTATTATTGGGGGTACGCAGATCTTGGCAGAGTATCTTGGTTTAGATAAGGCGCCTATTATCCGCCAACAGATTACAGAGATGGTTAAAGTGAGAGAGATATCTTATGGTTGTGCAATAGCTGCAGCTTATAAGGGAGAAGAAGAACCTAAGGATTCTGGTTTTTGCCTGCCCAATGATGCTTTGGGCAATGCAGCCAAGCTTAATACTTGTGATGGCTTCTGGGAGGTGATGAAGTGGGCCGGTGATATTGCCGGTGGACTTGTGGTAACTATGCCGTCTGAGAAGGAACTTGAAAATCCAGTAACAGGACCCTTAGTAGAGAAGTATCTCAAGGTGCGTGTTTCTGCTAAGGATAGGATGCGCATGACCAAGTTCTTGCAGAACTGGGTTGCTGGTCTTCATGGGGTGGGCACCTGGCATGGGGCAGGTCCACGACAGAACCAGATGATAATGCTCTATAGAGACACAGATTTTGAGGCGAAGAAACAGATGGCCAAGGAACTGGCGGGATTGAAAGATTGATTGAGAATGTTCATATATTAAGTAAGTCCCCCGTCTGTTCTTCTTTTATTTATGTCTCTCCATCTTGACCGCCGCTTTTTCATTCCTTCCCCTTCAACAGTCTTCTTAGCATCTTTCCAGAAGATGTTTTGGGGATCTCGTCTACAAACTCCACGAACCGGGGAGCCTTGTAAACGGCTGACTTTTCACGGCAAAATTCGATGATCTCCTGTTGACCAATCTTGCCTTTAAAATCTTCTTTTAAAACGATCGATGCTTTGACGGCTTCACCCCGATAGCTATCAGATATACCGTACACGCACACTTCTTGAACGGCTCCATGCGTGAGAATGAGTTTTTCCACCTCAGCAGGTGCCACATTATAACCGGAAGTGACAACCAAGTCTTTATAGCGATCTACCACGTAAACAAACTCATCTTCATCTATGTAACCCGAATCCCCGGTATGGAGCCAACCGTCTTTGGTAAATGTATTTTCACTTTCTTCAGGCTTATTCCAGTAACCTAACGCAACCCAAGGCCCACGAACAAATATCTCTCCTGTCGTGCCTATAGGAACTGTTTTACCCTCTGGATCTACAATTTTGATCTCACTACCCGCAGTTCCCGCAGCGCCCATCTTATTCTTTACTTTAGTTTCATGTAATGGCACGCCACAAGTGGTTTCAGTAAGGCCATACGCATCCAGAATGCGTATACCTGTTCTCTTTTTCCATTCTTCAACCGTTGCAGGTGGTAGGGGGGCTCCACCAGCCGAACAATACCGAAGGCTGCTCAAGTCAAATGAACTAGATTTTGGGTGGCTTAATAAACCAGTGTATGCCGTAGGTGGCATATGCATGAGGGACACTTTGTATTTTTCTATTAAGCCCAGTACAACCTCTGAATCGAATTTAGGTACATTGACCATCGTCATACCCATAAAGATGTTGGGGAAGAGACCCAAACCCTGACCGCCGACATGGAAGATAGGAAAGAGAAATAAACTGACATCATCTTCCCTCCAGTCTCCACGGCATGAGATTGTAACACAATCGGCCAGATAGTTATAATGACTCAACATAACGCCCTTTGCTTTGCCAGTTGTTCCGGAGGTATATGTTATAGATAGAAGGTCCTTGCGAACGTTTATCTCTTGAATATCCGGACTCTCTGAAGGAATCTTTTCAATAACACTAACAAAATCAAAAGCCTCTGAGGGTGGTTTGGCCATTTTTTCCCGTTAGACCGTTCAAATATCGGAGAAACTCATGCGCTGGGTTCGGCATAGTCTCTTATAGTGGTAACAAAGATATGATCTAAACTGGTCTGATCCCTGATGCTCTCGACAATGGGGTAGAGCTTATCCAGTGTAACTATGGCCTTACTCCCAGAATCTGCTAACTGATAGGCAAGTTCATCTTTTTTGAGCATCACATTACATGTAACAACGGTTGCTGTCGCCTTAGAAACACCAAGAAAAGTTATTAGGGCCTGTAAACAGTTCGGCAAGTAAAAAGCCACTCTATCACCCTTATGAATACCTTTCTCGATCAAGACATTCGCAAAACGATCACTTAATTCATCCAGCTCTCTGTAGACGAATGTACGGTCTAAAGAGATGAAGACAGGATGTTCTGGCCTATTTATTGCTCTCATACGCAAAAGATCGTGTGCCGGCATCTGAGGGGGGGTTGTTAATCTCTTTGGATTCCACTCGGGTCTGTTTTTCTAATACGATTCATTTATGGTCATGGTATCCTCCAACCATTTTTTCCTGTTCCCTCCTCTTTAGAACGTACTTCATCTTTTTCCCTGTGGACGTCCATGGTATTTCCCCAAACTCCACCTCTTTTGGAGATTTGAAGTGGGTCATACGGTCTCTGCACCATTTGATGATCTCTTCTTCGGTTGCCTCTTCATCCCTTTTTAACTCGACGAGGGCCTTTGGAACTTCGCCCCATCTTTCATCTGGTTTTGAAAAAACGGCAACATCCCTAACTGATGGGTGCTCCATGATCACGTTCTCTATCTCTATGCTGGCTATATTTTCTCCGCCACTGATGATTATATCCTTGATTCTATCCACTATCTCTATGTAGCCATCTGGATGTACGATAGCAGCGTCTCCGGTGTGGAAACAGCCCCCTTTGAATGCTTTCTCGGTTCTTTCATGATCTTTAAAGTACCATGTCATCAGGTTGTTACCCTGCATGACAATTTCGCCATCGGTCTTTCCGTCGTGGGGTACCTCGTTCATCTCTTCATCCACAACCTTGACGGGGAACCACGGTGAGTAGGGTACACCCTGTCTTGCCTTGAGTTCTGCACGCTCACGTTCATCAAGAGAGTTCCATTCACTGTGCCATTCGCATATTGTGTGAGGTCCGTAACTTTCCGTAAGGCCATAGACATGAACGATATCTACCCCTATCTCTTCTGAATCTCTGATGATCTTTGGGGATGGTGCTGAACCTGCTATCATGCCTATGATCTTGTGGGAAAATTTTAAATTATTCTCCCGCATGTAGTCGCATAATATGAGGTAGACTGTGGGAGCCCCGCTCATGTTGGTTACATCTTCATCTTCTATAAGTTCGTACATCTCTTTACCGCGGACTGCATCCAGACATACGTGTTTTGCTCCAACAGCAGTTACAGCCCAGACAAAACACCATCCATTAGCATGAAACATTGGGAGGGTCCAAAGGTTTGCACTCTCGGAGTTCATCTTACCTTCGAGGGCCTCTCCAAGAGCGTTCAGGTAGGCTCCTCGATGAGTATATACGCATCCTTTGGGGGGCCCCGTTGTTCCACTCGTGTAAGATATACTCAACATATCTAGCTCATCTTTAACTGGAACATCTATCGGCTCTTTTGAAGATCTCCTCAGGGCTTCCTCGTATTCTTCTCCAGGAATCTCTTCATCCAGTCCTTCATCGGGGTCGGGGACGTTTATGATCTCATCCACCGTTTCCAGTTTTTCCATGGATCTGATTGTTGAGGCGTAGCCGTGGTCGAGAATTAGTATTTTACTTTCGGAGCGGTTTAAAATATAAGCGACTTCCTTGGGTGCTAGCCGGACATTTATTGGCACGTTGACACCTCCGGAAATCCCAATTCCGTAGAAGGATTCCAGCATCACATTGTTATTTCTGCATAACATTGCGACTCTATCATCTTTTCTAATACCCCTCTCCTGCAGGGCATGTGCTAGGCGATAGACTCTTTCGCCAAACTCTCTCCATGTGTAGCGTTTGTCTCTGTAAACCACCGCNTCTNTATCTGGAAAGGCCAGTTCGCTCCTTTTCAGGAAGGATAGGGGCGTTAGTGGATTGAAAAATACNTNTTTATATTTTCTGTCTTCTTTTACCATGATTGGTATATTGTTTTTTCATATAATTTAAANCTAACTTTGGCCTATAAAATTTTCAAAAAAATGAGTCCGACAACCATCCAGAAGAGTGGTGGTGCGCGTGGGAGTTTGAGTTGAGTGAATAAGGCTTACCAAATCTAAAGTCGTTGGATCATCTACCGACAGTAAGAGATAAATCCTATATACTTCAAAAACTCCCTCATGAAAATTGACACCGTCATCCTCTCCATCTTTCTCATCTTCATCATCGTCTCTTCATCGGTGGTCGCAATACCCGAAAACGAAGTTTTTGGTTCTTACCCATTAATCTATAAGGTCTATCCAAATCCCTACACAAAGGGAGAGGGAGACGAATTCATATCGATAATAAACCCAATCGACCGGACGGTAAATTTGAACGGATACTCAATCACGGATTTGGAGGGCGAAATCTTTTTTCCACCTTTCTCGATTCCCCCGGGAAAGACGTGTTATTGGGCGTATTCAAGCGAAGAATTCAAAAAGAGCTTTGGATTTTATCCAGATTTCTCCTATATCGTCGATACTAACTCTAAAACGAAGATGATCGATGGAAGGATAAAATTGGCAAACACCGGAGATGAAGTGGTATTGAAGAAGGGTGGAAAGATCGTGGACGCCCTCGTCTATGGAGACTCGGATTACAGGGAAGGGTGGGCGAGTAAACCCGTGAAAAAACCGAGAGAAGGACAGATACTAAAGAGAAACTCGTTTAAAGATCATGATAATAGGGAAGACTGGGAAAGCCCAAAAGAGACCTACTGCGGGCAGACAAATTTTAGACCAGAAGAGTTTAAATTTAAGGGTAAGGTGATTGCGTTTACATCCCCTGACTCGAGTTTTTTAACCTTGACCGAATTGATCGAGAAGGCGGAAGAGAGGATTTATATATACACATACACCGCCGAGAATCTCGCATTGGCTCCTTTTCTAAAAGATGCATCAAAACGGGGCGTGGAGATCAAGGTGCTCGTGGAAGGATCTCCTGCTGGTGGCATGGGAGAAGACGAACCAAGATTTCTCTCGTATATCAAGGATCTTGGGGGCGGTGTTGGGCTAACGAAAGATCCTTACGTCTTCAACCATCAAAAATTCGCGATTTTGGACGATGTGACTGTGGTAACGTCCGAAAATATGGGATATTCCGGTCTTCCTGTCGATAACAGATACGGCAACAGGGGTTTCTGGATCGCAATATGTGATAAAGATGTATCCGCATATTATTTGAAAGTTTTTTTGAATGATTGGAATCACGCATCTTCCTTTGAAGAAGAGAACCTCTCTTCTTTTGGATTAGAAAGAGAATATGTTCCTATAGGGGGATACAAGCCTAAATTTGAATCAAAGATCTTTGATGGAGAGTTCACCGTCTTTCCCGTGATTGGACCAGATTTCTCGATCGAGGATAATCCGCTCATCGATGCGATAGAGGGTGCCAACGATAAGATATTGGTCGAAATCTTCTACGCTGACCTTCTCTGGCGTGAAAATCCACTATTGAATGGTCTAATAAACGCTGCCAAGAGGGGGGTAAATGTCTATATTCTCCTAGACTCTTCAGATTATAATGTGGAGCCGGATAAGATCGATAACGATGATTTTGTGAGATATATCGAAGAGTTGGGAGAAGATTTTCCGATCCACGCAGAAATTATCGAAAAGAAAGGTCTCTTGAAACTACACAACAAGTCTATGATAATAGACGATGCAGTATTCGTATCAAGCTTTAATTGGAATTACAACAGCTTCATGCGAAACAGGGAGGCCGGCGTCGTGGTCTATAACAAAGAGCTAGCAAGATATTATGAAGATATCTTCTGGCATGACTGGGGCAAGGGTAAAATTGAGAGGGGCACTCTGATTATGATACTTTGCTTGATCGTCGCATTTGTTTCGTTTCTGGTGGCAAGAAGGTTTAAGAGAAGTTGATGCGCCACGTTGCTGGCGAATGAAACGATGATTGTCTCAAAAGAGCAATTTATTTATATTATCATACATGTATCTTCTGATGAGATGCCGAACGGCAGACGACGAGGGGTGAGAAGGAGGGTTGGACGCATGCCAGACGCATTCTTTTATAAACCTGCCGGCACTACAAAAGATTCAGGGTCTGTCGAGTTGACGATAAATGAGTGGGAGGCCATACGGCTGATCGATTTGGAGGGTCTGAATCANGAGGATGCGGCATATATGATGGGGGTCTCGAGAAGAACCTTCTGGAACGATCTAAAATCTGCAAGACGTAAGGTAGCTGAGGCACTGGTAAAAGGAAAGGCGATCGAGATAAAAGGTGGAAGTTATGTCTTTGATGGAGATGTATGACGTTGGAGCATAAGGCGGTTTTTGCGCACCTTGTAAAGGGATGAAAGGGCTGAATGTATAGAAAAGGTGGGACAATATACCAGGTCTTATCGGGTAAAGATGCCGCCGAGTTGATTTTAGAAGAGGATAAATGGGTACGAAGAAGTTATATATCTGAAGAGTTGGGAGATACCAGTAAAATTTAAATGTTTTGAACGATCATTCCCAAAGATCCTTTGGAAATGGAGGTAATTAAAACGTCTCCGATAATAGAAGTCAATAATGTAACGGTGGAGTTCGATGGGATAAAAGCATTGGAGAAGATAAGTTTTGAACTCAACGAGGGAAAGATACTGGGAGTTGTCGGAGTTAGCGGATCTGGAAAGTCCATTCTTTTGAACGTTTTGAGAGGAAGCCAGGTGCCAACCGGCGGAGAGGTGATCTATAACCTTTCTCACTGTGATAATTGTGGCTGGTTGGGCGTTCCGAGTAGGGCAGGTGAGGAGTGTCCGTGTTGCTCTTCAAAGTTAAAACTTAAGGCGGTTAATTTCTGGAAAGAACCCAAAGAGAGGAGGTTAATAAGAGATAGAACCGCCATAATGCTTCAAAGAAGTTTTGCCCTTTATGGGGAGGAGACCGTAATAGAGAACGTGATGAAAAGCTTCGATGAGGGCAATTTTGAGGGAAATAAGGTAAAAGCATCGGTGAAGCTCCTGGAGAAAGTTAATTTAAGCCACAGAATGTTTCATCTAGCAGGAGATCTTAGTGGAGGGGAAAAACAGCGGGTCGTATTGGTCAGGCAGATAGCAAAAAATCCTTTGATCTTATTTGCGGATGAACCAACCGGAACCTTAGATGAGGAGACCGCGACTATGGTAGATAATCAGCTCCTTAAGTTCAAAAACGAGGGAAACACCCTCGTTGTGACCAGCCACTGGACCGAGACGATAAGAAAACTTGCGGACAGAGCTATCTTTTTAGAGGATGGGAAGGTAAAGAAGGCGGGAGATGCGGGGGAGATAGTTGATGAGTTCTTGGAACTGGTCGGAGCGATAAAGAGGCCAGTGGCAGAGGTGGGCGCCCCGATCGTGAGGATCAAGGGTTTGAAGAAGAAATACTTCTCCATCGAGAGAGGAGTGGTCAAGGCTGTGGATGGGGTTAGTTTTGAGATCAAAGAGGGAGAAGTATTCGGGCTGGTCGGGATCAGTGGGGGTGGAAAGACGACGACGAGCAGGATCCTGGCGGGAATAACGGAGCCTACGGATGGAGAGGTGGAGGCAAGAGTAGGTGATGAATGGGTGGATATGACTATTCCGGGGGTATATGGCCGAGGAAGAGCCAAGCAGTACATAGGGCTTCTCCATCAGGAGTACGATCTATACTCTCATAGGACAGTTTTGGATAATTTAACCGATAGTATAGGCATGAATCTGCCAAAAGAGCTGGCAGAGATTAAAGCTAACTACAGTTTAAAAGGGGCCGGCTTCTCGGAGAAGAAAGGGAAGGAGATTATGGAGAAATATCCAGACGAGCTTAGCGTGGGAGAGCGGCATCGTGTAGCATTGGCCCAGGTTTTAATCAGGGAACCGAAGCTGATAATTCTCGATGAGCCGACCGGGACGATGGATCCTGTAACGAGAAGGGATGTTGCAAATAGTATATTGAGTGCAAGGAGCGAGATGGGAACAACTTTTCTAATCGTCAGCCACGACATGGATTTTGTAAAGGATGTCTGTGATAGATCTGCCCTGATGAGATCTGGAAAGATCGTCTTGGTGGATGAACCCGCAGCCATAATGAACGAGCTCACGGAGACGGAGAGAGAAGAGGTTGAGGGTTAAGATAGATGGGAGAGAGATCGAATTAAAAGACGGCTCTGCCGTAAACGACCTCTTCCATACAGCCGCATATAAATATAACGGTGATCACGTATTTGCCGTGATAAAGGGCGTAAAGAGAGAGGAGATAGAGACGCGTGAATACGCCATAAAAACCTCACGGGGCGAGATAAGAATAGAATTAATCCCAGATGCGGGAGCGGTTTGGAGTGACTATTATAGCTCTTTTGGGGGATCAAAGGTACATTGGAGTGATAAAGATGTGGTGGCTTTCGGCCCTGTCCCACTCAAAATTCTTCCAGAGCGGAAGGAAACTGAATTTGACCGTTATGATGTCCTCTTTGGATCTGCCGGATATTCCGCCAAGAACTCATATCTGATATTCTCAAAGGAGCGGCATAGGGCATCTCACGGCTCTCCCAAAGAACCTGTATTTGCGAAGGTCATCGCTGGGAAAGGAATTTTAAACGCCCTTGGCGTTGGGGATCGTATCGATGAGATAAAACCTTCTCTCGAGGTGGAAGAGTTATCAAACTCTCTCGTCTCGGAGGATATCTATTTGAAATTGGATGATGGAGATGAAGTTTTAACGCATCTTAATATCAGATTACGCGAAGACTCGCCAAAAGGTTCTGAGCACTTCTTTCTTGCAACAGAGGATGATCGTATAGAGATAAAAGATGCGGGAGATACGTACGTTGCAAACGACGATTTTGCCGGAGAAGAAACGCCGTTCGAGGTCTTTGGTCCGAGAAAAAGGGGCACAATAACGGTTAGAACAACCGGAAAAGGCGAAGGGAAGATATTTATCTATAAGAGAGATAGAGGCTCGAGCAAGATGCACTCTTTGGTCGGCAATGTGAAAGAAGGCATGAAATTACTGGAGGCGGTGAGAAAGGGAGATGTCGTAAGGATCGATACAGGTGTCAAACGCCTCTCTATGATTGGTAAAAGCGTCGAAGATGCAAGAGGATTTTGTGCCGACAAAAACATAAAATTGGTTCCTATATCTGGACAAGATGAAGATATCATCGTTGAACAGAACCCAGAAGAGACCTTTGAGATATTGAAGAGGGGAAGCGTAGATGTAAAGACGATCCCAAAAGATAGATTGGCTAAGGTTCTTCTATATGATGCTAAAGCCCCAAAGACCTTAAATCTATTTAGAAAAGAGATCGGTATGAGATACCGTCCCATAGGGAAGCTTGAGGTCTATTTTCAGTACAAGAATATGTGGCTCTTCAAACCATATTTAGAAGGATCAATATTACCAGAAAATAAACCGTCGAAGGTGGTGAGAGGCGGCGAGATAGGCATCACCAATCAGGCAGCTAAGAGCACAGGTTTGATCGGTATAAAGCTCGAAGAAGATGAGAGATATGGACCATCAGGAGAGAGCTTCAAGGCCACCAATATAATCGGAAGACTGATCGATCTCGAAAAACTCGGTGCGTTAAAAGAGGGGGATTATCTTTACATACGTGAGGTGAGATCTGATGAGTAAAGTGACGAAGATGGTAGTTGTGAGCAGCTACGCACCGATCTTATCCAAGATATACGAATCACAATTCGATCTGACCGTCAAAGAAACTTGTTTTGGGGTGCTTATGAGTGGGGAGGAAGAAGAGATGAAGCGTGCCACAGATTACATAAGGGAAGAATTTGGAAAAGGGGTATTTATTAAAGATAGAGGTTTTCCCATGGGTGATGTGAGGAGATGCCGTGCGGATAGAGGAGGAGGAGCACGCCCGGGTTTTCATCAGTTAGAGAGAGAAATTAAAAT
>RXIL01000133.1 GCA_004212085.1 Candidatus Methanolliviera hydrocarbonicum | reverse complement strand
AGCACTTATTTAGGATTTCCAGTGCCTTATCGATACATTCCAACCCCATCTTTATCTTTGTGAGATCTCTTTCCCGTTTTAAATCTTCCAATATTTCCCCTATCTTTTTTCTCAATTCTCTCTTTATCTCATTCTCATCGGGGGATCTCTCACGGCTCTTTAAATCTTGAGAAGCCGCAGAAATTTTCGTTTTTCTCTCTTCTTTCGCGTCTACTTCTGCGAAGCTTGTCCCACAGACCGGACAGATGATCTCTTCCCCAAATTTAAATAGTGGGCTATTACACGTGGGGCAGTGCCTCGAAAGCATCTTCCCACCCCTAAGGAGCATCTCGGATATTTTATCGATATTCTCGTCTCTCATCTCTGTTCACATACTTTGAAGATTAACCAGAAATCTTTTCTAACAGTTATCTTTATTTAATCTTTCCTCGAAGAATATTTTGAATTTCTTTGGGGGGTGATTTGATGACCAAGAAAGATGAGTTGATAAAACAATGTGTGGAGCAATTGGAGAGGATGGCAAGAGACAATTCTGTGCCAAAAAATATTAGAAGAATGGCTAGCGAAGTTAGATCAGAGATTTTAGATTCGTCTAAGGATCTTAGCATGAGATCCGCCACGGCTATCTCGATGCTTGAAGAGATAGGCAGTGACCCAAACATGCCTCTACAGACGAGGACTCGAATATGGGAGATCTTAAGTCAGCTAGAAACGGTATCGGTAGATTAAATGCAAATATCTGATAAACAGAAATATGATAAGGTAATCGAGCTTTCAAGGAGAAGGGGTTTTCTCTGGAGATCTTTTGAGATATACGGTGGCACTTCCGGTTTTTGGGATTATGGCCCACTTGGAGCCGCTTTGAAGAGAAAGATCGAGGAGGAATGGAGAAAAATTTACGTGATTGGAGAGGGATTTTTTGAGATAGAGACACCCACGATAGGAATAAAAGAAGTCTTCGTCGCTTCTGGTCATGTAAATAATTTTGTTGATGTCACCGTGGAATGCACCAAATGTGGGGCGGAGTACAGAGCTGACCATCTCATCAGAGACGCAACAAAACCTTTGGTTTTTGAGCACGGTGAAAATGGAACATTTTCACACGTCCTTGAGACGAATGTGGAAGGATTGGACGTAAAAGAGTTGGACAAAATCATAAGAGAAGATGATATAAAGTGTCCTTCTTGTGGTGGAGAGCTCGGCGAATGTTATCAGTCAAACCTCATGTTCAAGACGTCTATAGGAGCAGGTGAAAAGAAAGTTGGCTACTTGAGACCCGAGACCGCCCAGGGAATCTTCGTCGATTTTCCCCATTTACTAAGGTTCTATCGGGAAAAACTTCCATTCGGCATCGTTCAGATAGGTAAGGCATACAGAAACGAGATTTCGCCGAGACAGGGGGTGATCCGGCTTAGAGAGTTCACGCTCGCCGAGGCGGAGATATTCATAGATTATATGGATGATACTCACCCAATTTTTGAAAGAGTTGAAGGCGAAAAGGTCGTCCTATATCCAAGAGAGGATCAAAAAGATGGTAAAAACGAGCCAAAGGAGAGGGGTATAGAAGAGGCACTAAATAAGAAGATGATTGAGAACGAATTTCTCGCCTATAATATTGCTCTTGCACATAAGTTTCTGACAAAGATAGGCATTCCAAAGGAAAAGATAAGGTTCAGGCAGCATAAAGAAGAAGAGATGGCTCACTATGCCTCAGATTGTTGGGATGCAGAGATAGAGACGGAGCAGTTTGGTTGGATCGAGGTGATTGGAATAGCAGACAGGGAGGATTACGACCTGAAAGCTCATTCCACGGCGAGTGGGCAAGATTTAACCCTATTTAAATCCTTTGAAAATCCGATAAAGACCAAAAAAAAGTTGATAAAGCCAAAGATGGGTAAGATAGGGCCAGTGTTTAAGGAAAAGACGCCTTCCATCCTGAAAAAGTTAAAAGAAGGAAAAAATGAGATAAAAGATGGAAAAATATCTTTGGAGATAGACGGAGAAGAGATAACGATTGGAGAAGAGATGTATTCTTTAGAGGAGGTGGAAGAAGAAGTCTATGGAGAAAAGATAATTCCACATGTGATAGAACCCTCTTATGGGATAGATAGGATACTTTATGCCCTGCTTGAACATTCGTACAGAGAAGAGTCCTTAAATTTAGACACAGATCTGAATTTGAGTGATGAAAAAGAGAATGAAAAAAGGATCGTTCTCGGTTTTAATGCGTTCTTGGCACCCATAGACGTGGCGGTTCTTCCATTATTAACTAAAGAAGGACTTATCAAAAAGAGCAGGGATGTCGTCGAGACCTTAAAAAGAGAGAATTTATTAGTGGACTATGATGATTCTGGAAGTATCGGAAGGAGGTACAGGAGACAGGATGAGGTGGGAACGCCTTTCTGTGTCACGATCGATTTTGAGACATTAGAAGACGACACCGTGACGATCAGAGAGAGGGATACGATGAAACAGATAAGGGTTAAGAAGAAGTATTTACCAAATGTTTTTAGAAGATTGAGAGAAGGAGAGGAATTTAAGAAGATGAACTAAAGATTTTTTTAACTCGTTATACAGCCATAATAAAATCCCATAAATAATAGGAAAGAAAAAAGGTGTTTATCCCCTCCTTCTTATCACCAGATAGGCAACTGATAACAGACCGGCTACGGTTATAACAGCTCCAAAGCCAGGTGTTTCTTCTTCAGGCACGGCTGGCTCTTCAGGCACGGCTTCTGGCAGTGCGTCCTCTGAATGATAGGGGTTTGGCCCAGTTACCGTTGGATTTTCTGGATACGCACTCCATTCTGTGAATGATCCTTCGTAGATCCTGACGTCAGGATACCCTAAGTACCATTTTAACAGGGTAAATTCGGCTGTTGCCTCTCGGCTGGTACCACATGAGCAGATGATGGTTTTATCTGGCGTAACACCATCTTCTTTTAGAATATCTTTTATCTCTTCGTTAGATTTGAGAAGACATGTATTATTTTCATCCATGAGGCTTACCCATGGGAGATTAACCGCTCCGGGAATGTGCCCTGGCTTGATCCATATAGCTTGTCCCTCGTACGCTTTAGCAGGCCGCGCATCGAGTAGGACGACCCCCTTATCATCCTTTATCTCCTTTAACTCTTCCATGCTTATGGCGTATTCCGAGACTCTGCAATTAACCTCGAAATCTGACTCTTCAACTTCTGGGAAGACCTTTGTAAGCTCCCGTCCTTCCTCCTGCCACTTGTTGAAGCCTCCGTCAAGCACATATATATTATCCTGGCCAAATCGTGCAAGAGAATACGTCATCATCGTCTGTTCAAGACCATCTCCAGAATTATTAAATCCTCCTTTCCCTGTATATACCACAACAGGCACGTCTGCTTTGAGGCCCACACGTTGCAAGACAGGCTCAATTGCTTCCGAAGGAACATGCACGCAAGGCCTACCATTCAGCGGAACACGAAGCAACCCCTCATTCATGTAAACCGCACCAGGAATGTGCGCCTTTATATAATCAGGGAAACCTGGCTGAACATCGAGGATCACGAGATCTTCGTCGTAAAGATGCTCTTCCAACCATTCCGTTGAGACCCACTTCACTATTCCGTCACCTGCGGGATAGGGATAATCTATTTCTCCCATTTCCGACGCCTTTACGGGATTCCCAAAATTCTCTGCCACTACCAAAAATGTAGCACCCAACAACAGTGCAAAAGCTATTAACAGCACCACTATTTCATATTTTTTCATATCGATCACACCCAAAAATTAGTTTTGGGTTTATATGTCATATATAACTTTCTATTATTATTTAGTACCTTCAAAACTATTGATCGATCAGGGGGGCAATGAGATGATTGGAGGAAAGAGGAACATCTCGCCTTCTTCGTATCTCTTCAAACGTTTCCCCAATAGCGGCGACAAACGATAATCCTCTTATTATTCTAACAGATCAAATTCCTTTAAGATCTCGATTATGCCCTCTTCACTTTTATAAATTTTAACGTCTCTTTTTATACGATCTCCTTTTACTACACCACTTATCCTGCATCCATTTGAGAGCTCAACCACCGCAACAGCGTCTTTATCTTTTTTTACCGCATAAGAGATTATTCTACCTCTTTCTGGGAGTTTTATCCTTTTCATCTCATTAGAGCCACAATACGGGCACGTATACTTTCTTTCTGGATAAAATGTCCTGCCACAATGCTCGCAATATCCCCCATTCATCATATCACGACCTCTTCAATATGCTGACGATCACATTATCACCAAATCCCCCAAAATTTACGCACAATCCAGTTTTTGCGTCTTCTACCTGCCTTCTAGCGGCTTTTCCCCTCAATTGTTCCACGATCTCGTATATTTGATATATTCCCGTTCCTCCCACCGGATGCCCCCTCGCCTTGAGCCCTCCCGATGTATTCACAGGAATCTCTCCATCTATCTCAAAAATTCCGTCTTTGTATGCCTTTGCTATCTCCTCCCTCTTGAAGAGACCGAGGTTCTCTATCTCGCAGATCTCAAGTATCGTGAACGCGTCGTGCAACTCCATCAGATCGATATCTTTAATTGATATCTTTGCCATCTTCTTTGCCCTCTCAAATGCCATCTTGAGGGCTCTTAGATCCGTTAAATCTTCTCTCTGATAAACTGCATGCATATCCGTCGCTTGACCAATGCCAGCCACTAAAATACCGTCTTTTTGGGTGTTGGAGGAGATAACAACCGATGCAGATCCGTCCGATATGGGGCAGATGTCATACAACCTTAGAGGATCAACGACGATCGGAGAGGTGTTAATTTTTTCGATCGTTATCTCCTTTTGAAAATGGGCGATTGGATTTTTTGCGCCATTTCTATGATTCTTTAGCGATACCATCGATAGTTGGTCCCTTGTCAATCCTTCGTTCATATACAATCTGGTCAAGAGAGCTCCATATGTTGGAAGCGTAAAGTTATGAATTTTTTCAACGGGGTGAAGCATCTTTGCCAGGATTTCGGTACATTCCTCAGTGGAGACGGACGTCATCTTTTCTCCAGCTGTGACAAGAACAGAGTCATAGAAACCGGATATCACAGAGAAGAAGGCTGCCATAAAGCTTGCAGAGCCCGATGCTGGCCCATTCTCTATCCTCATCGCGGGTTTTCCTCTATATCCAAGCTCATCCGCTAAATACGTTGCGATAGACTTCTTTCCGGTAAATTCCTCACTTGCCATATTTCCAACAAAAATGGCGTCTATTTCAACATTTCCGGCATCGGAAACGGCATCTATAGAACTTTTTGCCATGAGATCGATCAGATCCTCATCTGATACTCCACACTTCTCCGCGCCGATCCCAATTATATTGACATCTCTCATAATTTTTCTGAAGATGATCTCTTGTCCACCTTTTTATACTATCCGCAAATTTTATATATTAAGGTTCAAGAAATGAGATTCGGATCATCTATGGATATAGAACTTCTACAATTACGCAAGAAATCTATCGTAAAGAACGACATTTGAACCAATTATATTAAAAGGCACCCTCCTCTTCTTGTCTTCAACCCAAGAATAAATATCAACGTATTGCTTAAATGTGTCATTGCTCACTATTTTTACGTCTCTTTCGTCAGCAAATTTCAGCAAAGCATCGTCAGCCTTTATCTGAGCAGGTGCCTGGATCACCTTTCCATCTTCAACCCATCTCTCAAATCTTTCTTTATCGATTTCCGGTATGATGTGCCTCAGATTCGAATCAACGATAGCTATGGGCGCGTAACCCCTTCTTTCCAACTCAATTTTAATCATCTCTATATTATCTATGTTTGGTTTCCCATCCTTTTTTGATGCCCATGCAACGTTGGATCCATCAACAAGAATTCTTTCCTTTTTATATTTTATAGTTATCTCTGAGCCATACCTTTCATCACAATT
This sequence comes from Candidatus Methanolliviera hydrocarbonicum, assembly GCA_004212085.1. Lineage (GTDB taxonomy): Archaea > Halobacteriota > Methanoliparia > Methanoliparales > Methanoliparaceae > Methanolliviera > Methanolliviera hydrocarbonicum. The sequence goes on along the minus strand of RXIL01000133.1, from coordinate 15,539 downwards.
TATTTGTGGATATACTTTATCATTGTAAGAATAGTTCTTTGCCAGTCCTTTTTTGATGAAGAGTACATCATCTTTCTCAATATCGTTCACAAGAAAAGAGAATGTGCCCCACAGATTTATTCTAATGTTGGTTTTATCATCAGCTTTGCGCCCAATGTCTCCTGCTGTCAATGAACCTACGCTCCATTTATCACCCTCTCTTATTCTATTATCTATAGCAATCACTTTAGCACTGGTGTTCACAAAAAAAGTTTTCTCCTCGTCAAGACCTAATTTTTCATGCACATCCTTTATGCAGGCGTCAACAACTTCTTTCTTTGCTCCAGCCACGATTTTTAATTGCCTGCCAGCTATAAATATTTATCGTTTTAGTTGATTTGTTGCACAATTATAATATAGCCTATTCACGATTACATCCTTGGGATGGGAATAGAGAAAAATTAGAGACCGATGAGGCCAATGAAGGAAAGAATATCTGCAGAAATCGTATGTTAGCAGTTGAACGCGTGGCATGGTGATATGCAAAAGAATAGGGGTTTTATTCCCAACGAAGATTTAGAAAAAGAAGAATGTGGCGAATATAAAATGTATAAGAAAAAATTTTATATATTATACAATACCACTAAATTATTAATTTAATTTTAGGAGATAGAAAAATGCCAATCGTCCATGTAAACGTCTGGGAAGGTTTCGGAGAGGAAAAAGTCAAAACTGTAATTCAAAATATAACAAAAGTCTTTAGAGATTTGGGCATCCCTGCGCACGCTGTGGAGGTAATCGTGCATGAAATCCCAAAATCGCACTGGGGAATTGGTGGAGAAACAGCTTTAGAAAAGTTCAAAGACCTAAAATAGACTATGGAGATAAAAACTTGCACAAGATAAAAGGAGGAATCTGTGCCATAGAAGGCGTGAGGGCAAACGGGATAAAGGAGGAAAAGAAGGGGCTTACGGTAATATTGGGTGAAGGAGAAGCAGCTGGAGTGTTCACGAAGAATAAGATAAAGGCGGCCCCCCTTATATTAACGGAAAAGAATCTTTCGAGTACTGGAAAACTTAGGGGGATCATTGCTAATAGCGGATCTGCAAACGCATTTACCGGTAAAGAAGGTTATGAAGACGCGGTGAAGATGGCAAGATTACTTGCGGAGGAGATAGATTCTCCTGTGGAAGAGATCGGCGTCGCATCGACGGGTGTGATAGGGGAGAGAATAGATTTCGATTGGATACGAAAGAAATTTGGAGAGGTATTTCTAAAGATCTCGAATACCGAAGACGCATCTAAGATGGCGAATAGGGGCATAATGACAACAGATACGAGAGAAAAGGAATTTGCCATCGAATATAAGGGGGTGAAGATCGGGGGGATCGCAAAGGGATCAGGCATGATTGCACCAGATATGGCAACAATGCTCTCATTCATCTATACGGATGCAAAATTTTCGTCAAAGATTTTGAGGAGATCTTTAATGCGTGCAGTGGATAAAAGTTTCAATATGTTGAGCATCGATGGAGATATGAGCACAAATGACACCGTTCTTCTCACGGCAACCGGAGATTTTTCAATGAGAGAAGAGGATTTTCAAAGGGCATTGGATGAGGTCTGTTTGGAGCTTGCGAGGAAGATCGCTTTAGATGGAGAGGGTGCCACCAAGTATGTAGAAGTGCGAGTAAAAGGAGCTAAAAAGAGAGGAGATGCGAGAATTGCGGCAAAATCCGTCGTAAACTCCTCTCTGGTTAAAACAGCTATATTTGGGGGAGATCCAAATTGGGGAAGAATAATAGCCGCTTTAGGCTATTCTGGAGCGGAGATAGATGGAGATAAAATATCTCTATTCTTAGGAAATCCAGACGAAGATCAAAACACCGTTATCCTAAATGGTGAAGTACTTCGATTAGACGAAGAAAGGTTTAGAGAGATATTGTCAAAGGATAAAATTATTATCGAGGTCGATCTCGGTCTCGGGAGGGAGGAAGCGATCTCCTTCGGATGCGATCTTAGTTATGACTATGTGAAGATAAACGGAGCGTATAGAACGTGAAGAATCGTGAGTTTCCAATCGAAGAGGTGTTGATCGAGGCATTTCCTTATGTGCAAGAGTTGCGCGATGCAAAGATCGTGGTCAAGATGGGCGGACACGCGATCGTGGATCGAGAGATTCTCAAAAAAGCCGTTCAAGATGTCGTCTTTCTTAGATTAGTCGGGGCAAAGCCGATGATCGTCCATGGGGGCGGACCTGAGATAACTGAAAAGATGGAAAAATTTGGAAAGAAACCTAAGTTTATCGATGGATTGAGGATAACGGACGAAGAGACGCTCGAGATCGCGGAGATGGTCCTCGTTGGAAAGATAAATACGAATATCGTTAGATACATCGTAAAACACGGGGGAAAGGGAATTGGACTATCTGGAGAGGACGGTCTCCTCTTAACCGCAAAGAAAAAAGATAAGATAATGAGAGACGGAAAAGAGAAAAAAGTAGATCTTGGATGGGTAGGAGAAACAGAAGCGGTGGATACTGGAATACTAAATATGTGTATTGAAAATGGATATATTCCGGTTATATCTCCCATCGCGATCGATCTAACGGGTGATCATTTTAACATAAACGCGGACACGGTGGCAGGGGATATAGCGTCTGCGATGAGAGCAAAAAAATTGATATTCTTGACGGATGTTCCAGGAATCTTGGACAATAGGGGAGAGGTGATATCAAATATCTCTTTAGATGAAGGAAAATCTTTAGTGAATGATAGGATAATAGGTGGAGGAATGATCCCAAAATTGGAGTCCTCCATCAAATGTATCGAATCTTCTGTGGAAAAGGTTCACATAATAGACGGTTCCAAACCCCACGCGCTACTTCTCGAGCTATTCACCGATCGCGGCGTGGGAACGATGATCTGTAGATAGCCGCCGTTCTACGTATTCCTCGATTAAAAGCTTCTCTCTGGTATTAAGCTTCTCTCTCAATCTTATCCCTTTCACAACAGGTTTATAATCATGGGAAAGCGCCCCAGAAAAAACCAGAGAGCCAGATCCACTTCCATAAGCACCGAATCCTATCTTCTTTCCCTCCTGCAAGTATCCTGTCTTCTCTCCTTCCAATGTAAGCATGCTCGCGAGGGAAATAAAGATAGAGGCAGTATATGTATTTCCTATCTCTGAGATTGCCCATTGGGATGGTAGAACCTTTCTTTCGTATATATTCTTAAACTCCTCGCTTCCGAAGAGTTTCTTCCTGGATAGATAATCCCCCGCCATCGTTTTTTTATCGGAAAAAACACTTTCCAAGGTTTTACCATCCATATATATCGGTTCATCACCTATCTCTTCACAGATTCTCTTCCATCTATCCGTTCCCCGCAATTCGTGTCTTAAAAGGAATGCAAGAGCATGTTTCGTTATCTTTGGGTATGGTGTGTGAAAGACGAGATAATCAAAAATATCTGTAAGGACGTATCTGTTTTCCTCTTCTTTCTTTCGAGAAAGAGCATTTTCCTCTTCTTTCTTTCGAGAAAGAGCATTTTTTCTGACATTCTTCACATACCGATCGAATGCCACACGCATTGCATAGAGATATGAAAAAGTGGAAAGTTCGCCATTAACGATCGGTGTGCTCTTCCCAAATGGACGATAAAAATCATACGAATCCTGAGTAAATACACCCGTATTAGTAAAATCCAAATTCAAAAGGCGAGGATTATCTTTTATCAACATTGCTACTGCGCCTGCACCCTGAGTGGGTTCGCCACTGCTATTAAGATCATATTTCGCCTCATCCGCGCAAACAACGATGCCAACTTTATCTTTGTTCATTTTAGATAGAACCCAATTGCACGTATCAAAAAGCGAATAAGAGCCTCCCAGGCATGCAAATTTATTTTCTAATCCCTGCACGTGGTTAAATTCTACGCCAAGATTTTCTTCTAATTTTTTGATTACAAAACAGACGAGTGGCTTTGATTCATCGATGCTGCTTTCCGTGGCGGCATACAGGCGTCCTATATCTCTTGCATCGAGATTATTCTTATTTATGAGCTCGAGGATAGCGTCCGAGGCTACTGTTATCACATCTTCATCTTCTGTAAAGATGCCCATCTTCCTTATTCCAATGCCATCGGTAAATTTTTCTCGGGGAACGCCGCGAAGATCAGCTAGGTCTCCCGTCTCTATATATCTCTTGGGAACACAAATTGCAAGATCATCTATACCAACGTCCTCAAAAACCGAAGGTTTTTGGGATACGACAAAATCTTTGATTTTGTCTCTCGAAAATGTCCCATTTTCGCATACAGAAATCTCCGATTTCTGACCACTCTTCATCTTCGATATCTCCTTTCTTCATGAGTTCTTTTATGGTATTTAAAAATCTTTTGCATTTTAAAACAAAGATCTTAATTTAGAGAAACTCCACGGAAGATGTCCTTGACCCGCAGTAAACACATCTCAGGGACAATGGGTCTTTCGATTCCACTTTAAACCTCGTGACCACGTGTTCATCCATATTGGTGATACAATTTTGGTTTTTACATCTGATTATCCCATTTATGAATTTTGGAACGCTCACTCTATACTTCTCTACCACATCATACTCCTCAACGATGTTTATCGTCGCGTTTGTGGCGATGAGGGCTATCTTATTCAACTCCCCCTTCTCGAGTCTTCTATCTTCCACCTTCACGATATCTTTCTTTCCCATCTCTCTACTTGAAACGTTCATCGCCATACTCACGGTCTCTTCAGACGGGGATTTTATCTTGAGAACCTTCAAGACGTTCAAAGCTTGACCAGACATTATGTGGTCGATGACCGTTCCATCCTTTATTGGTTCGACCCTCAATTTTTCTCTCTTCATTTAAAAATCTCCGTGTAAAAATCTTCGATTTGCAATCATTCAAATCCCCCAAGAATCAGCCCCAGAATTGCCATTCTCACAACTACACCATACTTTGTTTGAAGAAAATACCTTGCATACTTCGTGTCGTCAACATCCGGGTCTATCTCTCCCGTCCTCGGCAGGGGGTGTAATATTATCAAATCTTCTTTTACCCCCCCTTCCAATATATCTTTCGTTATCTTATAGCTCCCAGAAACCTTCTCGTACTCCAGTATATCTGGAAATCTCTCTCTCTGGATTCTCGTCACATAAAGAACGTCCAAATCTTCGATGACCTCTTCTATCTTATCACATTCCTCGTAACTGATCTTTTTATCGTCTAAATCCTCTTTTATCTCTTCTGGTAAGCTAAGATCGGGGGGTGAGATGAAGGTCATATCTATTCCATACATAGAGAGCGCGTAAACGAGGGAATGAACGGTCCTTCCATATTTTAGATCTCCGAGAATACCAATATTTGCTCCATCAAGTTTGCTCTCTTTCTTTATGGTATATAAGTCCAAGAGCGTCTGGGTTGGATGTTGCCCCGTGCCGTCTCCGCCATTTATGATCGGAACGTCCGATATCTCGGAGGCGTATCTCGCGGCTCCATCGCTTGGATGTCTCAATACCATCACATCGGCATATTTAGAGATCACCTTAATCGTGTCCGAGAAAGTTTCTCCCTTCTTTACCGATGTAAGCTCCGTTGGGCCCATATCTATACATCTTCCACCGAGTTCATACATCGCCGACTCAAAGGACATTCTCGTCCTTGTGCTCGGCTCAAAGAAGAGTATAGAAAGAATTTTTCCACTTAAAAGACCAAATTTACTGTCTAAATCTTTTTCTATACCATCAGAAACCTTCAAAATGTGATCTATCTCCTCTCTTGAAAAATCATTTATCGAGATCACGTCTCTACCTTTGAGCGTTCCTCTCATTGCCACCATGAATTGTAAATCTTTCAAGCACTTATATCTTTCCGAGCTTTTGATAACCCGGGAAGAATCTTCGCACGAGATGGCACAGAGCCATATTTTTATATGATGGGGTCTTAAACTTTATCAGGTAAGTTTACTATGAAGATTGAGTATTTTTGGTGGTCATATGACAAATAGAGTAAAGATCGTCACCGACGCATCGGATCTAGTTCCTCTCATCAGAATCTTTAACTCAAAGGTGCATAAAAGGGTATTTGATGAGCTCTTAAAGGGATGGAAGACTAAAAAGGAGTTAGACGAGGTCGTTAATGAGGATGTGGCGAGAAGCCTTGAACTTCTCAGAAGGGGAAAGTTAATAGAGGGCAGGTGGAAAACGCCAAAAAATGGGGAAATACCCGAAATGGAGTTTGAAACGGCTTACCCCATGTTCCAAGCGGATTTTCAATGTACCTTAAAAGAATTGGGCGATCTCATAAATATAGCTCTGATAGATTGGGAGGCATTTAAAGGATATGAGTTGGAGATAATGGAGCAGGTAAAAAAAGGAAATCGATCGATCCGAGATATATGTAGGGAATTGGCCCTTACACCACGGTTCTTGAAAGGGGTAATGAAGAGATCATCCATCCTATCGTTGAGAGGGCAAAGAGTGGAGATGGTCGGCGATGCCACTATTACTGAAAAATAAAAAGAATAGTACAAAATTTCAGATTTTGGTGGAAGTGGCATCCGGTCAGCCAAACATCAGACAGAAAGATATTGCTAAAAAGTTGGATATAACTCCCCAGGCAGTATCTGAATACATAAAAGAGATGGTTAAAGAGAGAACGATCTTCTCACCGCGCAAAGGAAGATACTATATAACGAAAGAGGGCATAGAATATATAACCAAGAATGTAAACGAACTGAAAAATTATGCAACATTCATACTGGATGATGTGATTAGAATTATAGATGTTTCTACTGCGATTGCAGACGGTGAGATAAAAAAGGGGGATTTGGTCGGGCTTTATTTAAAAAAAGGCATACTTTATGCACATTCTGGAGCAAAAAGTTCCAATCGGGGAGCGATCGGAGAATCCGTGTATGATGTATTGGATGGGGAGGACGTCGGCGTAAAAGATATAAAAGGTTTTATAGAGATGGAGGAGAAGGAGGTAAAGATTATAAAGATACCAAATATAAAAGATGGTGGTAGCAGGAGGGTAAATTATCCGAGGGCAAAAAAAATTTTAATGGGTGTGGATTTCATCTCTGTTCTTGGTTTAGAGGCGTATACAGTATTAAAAAAGTCAAATCTCAAGATGGATTCCTTTTTTGGCGCGGTGGAAGCGGCGAGAGATGCCGCAAAGCACGGCATGAGTTCTGCTATTCTCTGCCCAGATGATGAGGTAGAGAGGGTTATAAATGGGCTTAAGAGGATGGGATCGAGATATACGTTGGAGAGCGTTATAGATGAGTGATAGAGCATTCACAAAGATGATCCAGTCTTTAAATGGACATNTCCCAAAGAGAAGAAAGATGCTTGCTGTGCTTTTAAAGGAAGATCTCCCCCATATAGAGGGAAGAGATGGATCAACACATGTCTTTAAGAGAGATGAACTGAAGAAGATCGTGGAGATCTTATCCGAAGAAGAGTATGAAAAAATACTCCTACCAATTTATATAGAATTAAATTCGGATTACGGGAGGGGTGCAGGTAGGATAAACGGAAAGATAGACTGCAATCTCGTCAAGAGCATTATAAAAGTTGAGAGTAAAAGAGAAGATGAGTTGATACTCTATGCCGATGATGTGAGGGCACTCAGGAAGAATCTTCCCACGACGACCCAATACATCTTTGGCATGAGGTGAAGAATGGATTAGAGGGAGGGCCAATATGCCTTATGAAGGAATGATATTTAGACCCCCAAGTGAAGCGAGAAGCCTTATCGTTCAGACCACCGTAGGGTGTTCCTGGAATAAGTGTACGTTCTGTGCTATGTACCGCGGGAAAAGATTTAGAATAAAATCATATGATGAGATATTTGACGATGCGATCTCGGCAAAGATGATCTATGAAGAGCCACATAGGGTTTTTCTTGCCGATGGAGACGCCCTTGCCATAGATACGGCATCACTTTTAAAGATACTCGATATGTTATACGAAACTTTCCCAAATTTGGAGAGGGTTAGCAGCTATGCCAGTCCCCTAAGCATCCTTGAGAAGAGTGCAGATGATCTAATAGAATTGAGAGAAGCTGGTCTTAAGATGGTATATCTTGGAGTGGAGACGGGAGATGATCAACTCTTAAGAACGGTGGCGAAGGGTGTAAGTGCAGAAGAGATGCTTGAATCTGGGAAAAAAGTGGTAAAATCGAAGATAAAACTATCCACTACTATACTTCTCGGACTGGGTGGACAGGAGAGGAGTGAGATACACGCGAGAGAGACCGCAAAGATTTTGAGCGAGATGGATCCGGATTACATAGGCGCTTTGACTCTCATGGTTATTCCCGGAACTCCTATGTATAACAAGGTTAGAGAGGGAAAGATGACGCTTTTAACACCAAAAGAATCAATTTTAGAGTGCAAAAATATGGTAAAAAATCTAAAAGTTAGCAACTGCGTCTTCAGGAGTAATCATGCATCCAACTATCTGCCTATCGGAGGAACGCTTCCTTGGGACAAAGAGGCATTGATAAAGACGATGGAAGACGTGCTAAAGAATGATAGAAAAGATTTATTGAGACGGGAAGATATGAGGGCATTGTAATCTAAAAATTGGAGGAATTTTCTTGGGGAGCACAGATTTGTATTTGATTGGAGAAGCGTTGATTGGGGAAGGAGATGAATTGGCACACGTGGATTTGATGATCGGGGGAAAGGAGGGACCGGTGGGTATGGCATTTACAAATGGGATGGTAAATCTCTCGAGAGGTCACACGCCGCTACTCTCTGTTATAAGACCAAATTTACCGACGAAACCTTCCACGCTGATCGTTCCAAAGGTCACCATACAAGATATGGAGGATGCGAATAAGATATTTGGCCCTGCACAGACGGCGGTGGCAAAGGCGGTTGCAGATTCCGTTGAAGAAGGAGTGATACCGAGAGATATAGTGGAGAAGATCGTTGTGGTTGTGAGTGTCTTTGTCCATCCTGCGGCGAAGGATTACGAGAAGATATACAGGTACAACTATGGGGCAACCAAGCTTGCGATTCAGAGGGCGTTTGAGTCTTTCCCAGATGTGGATACCGTTTTATACGAGAAAGACCGTTCAACACATCCCATCATGGGATTCAGGGTAACTAAATTATGGGATCCACCATATCTACAAGTTGCATTGGATCTAACCGATATAGATAAAGCCCTAAGCGTTGTAAGTCAACTACCCGATAGTGATCATCTGATATTGGAGGCAGGAACGCCGCTCATAAAGAGATACGGCATAGACGTTGTAAACAGATTGAGGGAAAATAAACCAGGAATATTCATCGTCGCTGATTTAAAAACGTTAGATACGGGCAATTTAGAGGTTAGGATGACTGCGGATGCTTCTGCGGATGCAGTGGTGATATCAGGACTCGCACCTGTATCAACGATTGAAAAATCTATCAAAGAGGCTAAAAAAACTGGCATTTACTCTGTCATCGATATGTTAAACGTAAAGGACCCACTTGGGGTTTTAAAGAGCCTCTCTATGAATCCAGATGTGGTGGAGATACATAGAGCCATAGACAACGAATCAAGTGAGAAAGAACGATGGGATCTTATAGAAAAGATAAAAAAGGAGTTTAGCGACATATTGGTTGGGGTAGCAGGTGGCATAAGACCAGAAAACTGTCAAGAGGCACTAGAAAGTGGAGCTGATATCTTAATAGCCGGCAGGGCGATAACTGCGGCAAAAGACGTTGAAGGAGCCGCAAGAAAATTCTTGAAGATGTTTAAGGGAGAGATAGATCAGTTCAGGATCAAGACTGACTTTTGATTAGATCTATTATCTCTATCTCTTCATTTATTTTTATCGCCAGCGGGGCAAACGTCGGTCTCTCGGCCCCGGTTAAGACCTTGAAAGCCTCGAATGCCTGCAGATATCTCATGATAAGGTGAGAATATGTATCAAATTTTAGCCCTTCGAACCTTGAGAGATCCAGATCATCGTAGCCATAGCCGTCTGGAAGGATCACGGTGATCACCTTTCCAGTGATGAGCGGTATTCCAAGGTCAGAAGCCATTTCACAGGCAAATCTCTCATCTTGATGGCCACATATCATAAGGTCACATCTCTTGAGAATATTTTTCATATATCTTTTATCTCTCTTAAATACCGCCTCTTTTATATTTTTAAACCCCATTTTGAGGAGTATCTCACTTAAAGGCGAGCTGAAGGTTGCAACGGTGCATCTGCACAACAAATCCTCGTATCTTCCGATCTTTTCTAGCAAGTAACTCCTCTCGTTATACTTCTTTCTCTTTGTTGTGGTTAGACATATAGATAAAGCTTTATATAATTTGATCCAAGCATTGCAAAAGATGAAGATCATAGATAAATTATATTGGTATCCCGAGAGAGGATTCATGGATTGCAACACATACGTGATAGGAGACGCGATCATAGATCCCGGATCTTCTATCTATCTGCCAGAAAAGATCTATGAGATGCAGAAAGATGGGATCGACGCGAATGAGATCGGTTGGGTCATCAACACGCATCTGCATCCCGATCATACGGGGGCAAATGATGAATTTATGGAAGATTACGGGGCAAAGATGCTCGTTTACGAGGGGGTGAAAGAGTATTTCCCAAATCCCCATCATTACTTTGGAGACGAACTAAAGATAGATGGGATCGATTTGGATATTACATTAACACCGGGGCATTCGCCGGAGAGCATCTCGATATACTTGCCAGAAGAAAAAGCGCTCATCTGTGGAGATCTGATATTTGACCGTGGGGTTGGAAGAGTGGACCTTCCCGGCGGAGATTTCAAAGAGCTAAAACGTTCCATAGAAAAGGTATCTAAGTTGGAGATAGAGTATTTACTCCCGGGGCACGGGGAGGTGATATGGGGCAAGGAAAATATCGATAAAAACTTCTCGTTNATAAGAATGTCTTACTTCTGGATGTAGATCAAGATGATGCCGATATTCATCGATCTTAATGATAAAAAAGTCGTAATATTTGGGGGAGGAGAATTAGGGGGCTGGAAGGCAAAGAAATTTCTCGAAGGTGGATGCAAAAAGATATTGATCGCCAGTAAAAATTTTTCCGAGGAGATAAAATCTTTGGAGGAGGGTGTAGAAATTATCCAAAGGGATCTTACCAAAGGATTTGAGGATCTTTTAGAGGGGGCTTTCATCGTTATTCCGGCAACAAACGATGAAAAACTCAATAACCTCATAATAGAAAAATCTATGAAGAGAGGGATTTTAACAAATCATAAGAAGGGGGACCTCTTTTTACCTTCTGTTGTGAGAGATGGAAAGATCCAGATCGCAATCTCTACAGGGGGGCAGAACCCCGCGGTATCGAAGTATCTCAGAATAAAACTCGAAGAATTTTTGAAGATGGAACTACGGAAGATGAGGGGATGATAATGAGAATCGCCCTTTTGGTAGTATCACATAAAACCGCAACGATAAAAGATATAGAGAGGATAATCTACGAAGATATCGAAGAAGCTTACTCGGATCTTGCTTCAACAAAGACAAAAGAATTTTTGATCCTTCAGACATGCCACCGATTTGAATTGTATGTAAATGCGATGTCTCCTCTTTCGGTCTTGGAAGAATACGCCAAGAAGAGAAGCATAAAGGATTGTGAGATCTTAGCTGAAAGAGACGCAATAGAACATTTGATGCGACTTTCATGTGGGTTGGAATCTCTCGTGATAGGAGAAGACCAGATCTTAGGACAGATAAAAGATGCATATATCCACTCAATTGATAAAAATTATCTGAACGATAAGCTGAAAATAATCTTTGATAGGGCGATAAAAACTGGTAAGAGAGCTAGAAAGGAGAGTAAAATTAACGAGGGTTCCGTCTCAATTGGAAGCGTCGCCGTCAGACTCGCAGAAGAAATTTTCGGTGGATTAAAGAATAAAAAAATTCTCGTTATTGGGGCAGGAGAGATCGCGACGTTGGTAGCGAAGTCCCTTTCAAATTCGGGAAAAGCCGGTAGTGTTGTCTTCGTTGCAAACAGGACGTTTGAAAATGCGAAGTGTCTCGCGTCAGAGGTTGGCGGATTTGCGGTGAGATTCGATGAGAAGGAGAGATATCTTGCCGATTCTGATCTTGTGATAACCGCGACTGGGGCCCCACACACGATATTGGATTACGACACCGTTAAGCGGGTGGTAGAAGGGAGGGATAAACCTCTCTTGATCATCGATATAGCGAACCCGAGAGACGTAGAAGAGAAGGTGGTGTCCATAAAAGGTGTTAGCCTCTATAATATGGACTCGTTGAGAGGCGTCAGCAAAACCAATTTAGAAAAGAGGATGGGAGAGATAGAAAAAGTGGAGAATTTGATAGGAAAAGAGATCGAAAGATTGGAAGAAACTTTGAGGGAGAGAGAGATAGATAATATAATCGCAAAAATTTATGATTATTCGGAAGAGATAAGAAAGAGAGAGCTTGGAAAGGCAATAGAGATGATTGATTTTCCCGATGAAAATACTGAGAAGATCATGGACGATATGGCAAGAGCGATTAAAAATAAAATTCTTGCAAAACCTGTGGAGAGGATGAGATATTTGGCGAGAAATGGAGATCTTGAATCCGTCAAGATATTTTCGGAGATCTTAAAATGAGTTTCTATGGGCTCCCACAATTCCCGAATATCCGGATGAGAAGGTTGAGGCGGCTGAATCTCATCGAGGAGACGTCTTTTAAAAAAGAGGATCTTATATATCCAATCTTCGTCGATGAGAATATAGAAGGTAGAAGAGAGATCAAATCAATGCCCGGGCAGTATAGATTCTCAATTAAAGATGCGGGCGTTGAAGCATTGGAAGTGAGAGAACTTGGAATAAGATCCGTGATTCTGTTCGGGATACCGTCGAGGAAAGACGAGATCGGAAGTGAAGCCTATAACAAAGAGGGAGTGATACAGCGGGCGATAAGAGAGATAAAAAGAGAGGTGGGAGATATAACGGTAATTGGGGACGTGTGTCTATGTGAATACACGTCTCATGGACACTGCGGTCTGATCAAAAATAAAAGAGTCCTGAACGATGAGACCCTCGAGATTCTCGGAAAAATTTCAAAGACGTATGCCGAGAGCGGAGCAGATGTGGTCGCCCCATCGGGGATGATGGATGGGATGGTAGGGCATATAAGGGAGACGTTGGATGTGAGTGGATACGAGGACGTTGCCATCATGTCCTATTCTGCAAAATACAACTCAAACTTTTATGGTCCGTTCAGGGACGCTGCCGAGTCGGGATATAAGTTTGGAGATAGATCTACGTACCAGATGAACTATAAAAATTCGGATGAGGCGATGCGGGAGATACGCCTGGATATAGCGGAGGGGGCAGATATCGTTATGGTTAAACCTGCACTTCCTTACTTAGATATAATCTATCGGGCCAAGAAAGAATTTAACTTTCCTCTGGCGGCATACAACGTCAGCGGGGAATATTCAATGGTAAAATATTCATCTTCGGTTTTGGACGAGGATAAGATCATTGAAGAGATTCTTTTATCTATAAAGAGGGCTGGGGCCGACCTTATTATATCGTATCATGCAAAGGATTTTGCCAAGCGTAAATGAAAAATGGTGGTTTAAAAATTTTAGAAAGAGGAGAAAGATTATATATTTTATAAAGAAAAAAACAGAAAGTATGGAAGAGGTAAAGGATGTTCAAAAGAATAAACCACTCGCTGGTTTCATCCTCTCGCTCATCGCCGGAATACTGATACTCTTTGGTGGAATAATGATCTTCTTCGTCCCAGGAATCATACAATCCATACCGGAATCCATACCTGAAGGTGCGATGACGGAAGAAGAGATCGAAGAGATGGAGGAAGGTATATCCATTGCGATCTCAACGTTAGATGAGATTTTAATTCCTCTCGCCATCATAGGGTTGATTTCGGGCATATTGATTATATCTGGAGCCGTTTTAGGTTACCAAGGCAAAAATATGCTCGGAGGTCTATTGGTGTTGATCCCCTCCGTCTTTTATATTCCTGCTATAGTAGGGATAATTGGGGTGATAGGTGGTGCCCTCATCATCTGGAGGCTGGAGAAGAGGTGAAGAGTTCCGACTTATATAAAATTGCAAAAGAATCGATGCCTGGAGGTGTGAGCAGCCCCGTCAGAGCATTTGAACCAAATCCGATATACATAAAAGAATCGAGGGGCTCCAAATTAATAGATGTCGAGGGAAGAGAATACATAGACTACTGTATGGGTTTTGGCCCCCTAATTCTTGGTCATAAGAACCCGGACGTATTAGATGCTGTTAGGAAAAGATTGGAAAGAGGCTGGCTCTATGGGACCCCGATAGAAGAGGAGATAGAGCTTTCAAAGTTGATAAAAAAACATTTTAAAAGTATAGACATGTTGAGATTCGTCAATACCGGGACCGAGGCCACTATGTCCGCAATAAGGCTCGCGAGAGGATTTACTGCAAGAGATAAAATCATAAAGATAGGAGGAGGGTTCCATGGCGCTCACGATACCGTTCTTGTAAAGACTGGAAGTGGTGGAGCGACCTTTGGTATTCCTGATAGCGCCGGCGTTCCGAAAGAGTCGGTAAAAAATACGATTCAGATTCCTTTCAATGATTTAGAAGCTCTATCGGATGTTCTGGATGATCATAAAGAGGAGATAGCTGCACTCATAATTGAACCTGTCATGGGAAATGTCGGCGTGATCTTACCCAAAGACGATTACTTGAGAGAGGTTAGAAGTTTGACGAGAGAGAACGACGTTCTATTGATATTTGACGAGGTCATAACGGGCTTCAGAATATCTCTCGGAGGGGCACAGGAATATTTTGGGATAGATCCAGATTTAACGACGCTTGGGAAGATAGTTGGTGGGGGATTTCCAATCGGAATTTTTGGGGGTAAAAGAGAGATAATGGAGAACGTAGCACCAGAGGGAGATGTTTATCAGGCGGGGACGTTCAGCGGAAATCCAATATCGCTTACTGCAGGAATAAAGACGATAGAGATACTGGAAAGGATTTTAAACGATATAAATGAGAAAGGGCGAATAATGGGGAAGTCATTGGCCGGGATTGCAGAAGAGAAAGGATATTTCTTCTCTGGGATAGCATCGCTCTTCAAGGTATTTCTTACAGAGAAAGGAGAGAGGGTCGAGAACTATGAAGACGCGATCAAGTGCGATAAAAGAAGATATATGGAATTCTTTAAGAGGATGCTCTCCTGTGGCATCTATCTGCCTCCCTCCCAGTTTGAGACGAACTTTCTCTCTCTCGCGCATTCCAGAGAGGACATAGAAAGAACACTGGAGGCCTATAAAAATTGCCTCTGATCGTGGGAACAAGGCGGAGTAAATTAGCACTCGTACAGACTTATTTGGTCAGAGATAGATTAGAAGAGAGAGGATATGACGTTGATATAAAAAAAATCGTAACAGAGGGAGATGAAAGAAAAGAGATCGGAGAGATGGGCGCATTCGTCAATGAGATAAACAGACAACTCATGAAGGGAGATATAGATGTGGCAGTCCACAGTTTAAAGGATGTCCCAA
>RXIL01000040.1 GCA_004212085.1 Candidatus Methanolliviera hydrocarbonicum | reverse complement strand
GATGAAAGTTCTCCAAGATTAGAATATCCTTGATCACATTCTATCTCATCACTCTCCAGATAGACTTTCTCTACCTCGACTCCCCTTCGGGAGAATAGACCGCCTCCTCCCGCATTCCCAATATTTACTTCCAGGAGCCCGTGGTCACCCGACATGAATGACTGGGGATTTGTCTTATAATCGGTGACTGCTACCTGTGCAGACGACAAATTTAGCGGTAAGAGTAACGCGGCTAAGATTATGCCGAGCACGATCAATTTTTCTCTTTTACGCATAGTACTAATCTTTATCAGAAAAGGTCTATATTTAATTTTTCCATAGGAGGGTCTCAAAAATCGCGATGCCATAAAATTTATATATCGAAGGTATATTTGAAAAAAACAACTGGGGATATTACATGAACGAAGTTGATGAAAAATTCTACGAGACATACGGTAAAAAGACCAAGATCAGAGAATATCAGGGATCTGGCAAGAAGATATTGGGCTCATTCTGCAGCTACACGCCAGAAGAGATCATTCATGCCGCAGGACTCGTGCCTATTCGTATCTTTGGAGAAAGAACGGATATGGAAGAAGTCAATACCCACGTATCGAGCTGGATCTGTTATTACGCTAGAAGGTGTCTTGAAGACGGGTTACAGGGAGACTATGAATTTTTGGACGGTATCGTCTCGGTGACATCCGACGATACGAACATGCCGATGTATTCGATATGGAAGAAGGAGGTGGGTGCCAACTATGCCTATCTGGTCCAACTCCCGTTCGCGATAAACGAGACTGCCATAAAATTTTATACCAAGATATTGAAGAAGTTCAAGAGGTCTTTGGAAGAATTTTACTCGGTTAAGATAACGGATCAACGTTTAAAGGACTCCATTAAGACATACAACAGATCCCGAGCCTTACTTCGGGAGCTCTATGATCTAAGAATGTCAATGTCACCGAAGATCTCCGCATCCGACACGTTAAAGATCATGTTGGCCAGTTATTCGATGTTAAAAGAAGAATTTAACGATCTCTTGGAAGGATACATAGCTGATTTGAAGGAATCAGAACCATTAAACGATGAAAAGATTAGAGTTCACGTCTCCGGTACCGTTTTACATGATGTCGAACTTTTAGAGATAATAGAGGGTTGCGGGGTGGATATCGTCTCCGATGACCTGTGCACCGGGTCCAGATATTTCAGTTTTAATGTCGATGAAACATATGAACCGATCGAGGCACTTTCGAGGGGATATCTATCGAGTAAGACGACATGTATGACGTGCAGCAGACAAGGCGTATATCCTCTGGATGAGAGATTATCCTATATTAGAGATCAAGTCAAAGCGTCGGGTGCAGACGGCGTGATCATACTCGGGGATAAAGGCTGTGATCTATGTGCGTACGGACTACCAACGATGCGAAAAGAACTTGGAAAGGATATTCCTATCTTGTATTTGGATGTGGACTTCCCCCTTGCCGCCGAACAATACAAGACAAGAGTGGAGGCTTTTGTGGAGTCTATAAAGGGGTGATTATATGGAAAAACAAGAAGTGAATCATCTGGGATTTGGGAAGTTCTTTGGTCCGACGTATAAGAAGCATTTGACGCGACAAAAAGAGTTTTTAGAGCGTGGGAGACCCTGCGGTTGGTATTTTGGCTATCATCCTGCGGAGATGAATTACGTCTTCGACGTCGTCAACATATTTCCAGAGCAGTATTCCGCATACTGCGCATCGAGGGGCGACAGCGGAAACATGATCGACGATTATCTCAGCATGGGCTACGGCAGCTTCCTCTGCGATTATTTCAAATGTTCTGTCGGCGCCATCGACAAACCGGAGGTCGCGACAAAACCGCTGATGCCGAAACCTGATTTCACCGTTGATCATCACACGATATGCCTCGGACACCGCCAGATGGCAGAAGTTCACGCGAGGATGTACGGCGTTCCGAGATTCAGCCTGACGTTCCCATATTTGAGGAAAGAGGATATAGGTTCCTTCGATGATATAACGAAGGTCACTGAGAGGATGGATGAGGACGTGTTGGAGTATGCGGTCTCGATCCTTCACGAGTTTGCCTCGTTCCTGAAGAAGATGACGGGCGAAGAGATGGACGAAGATAAGTTTAAATCCGTAATGAAGACTTCAGAGGAGACAACAAAACATTTCACCGATGTATTAAAGCTTTTTATGTCTAAGCCGACCCCCGGAAGCCAGAGAGACCTCGCAAATTTTCCTTTCATCGGTTTCTTCATACACGGAAGTGAATATGGTTTGGAATACGTCAAAAAATGTCATGAGTTGATCAAAGAGCGGGTAAAGAAGAGAGAGGGGATCGTTCAGGATGAGAAATTCAGGTTGATAACGCACGGGATCATGCCATGGCACACACTCGCACTGTATGACTATATGGAAGAGTTGGGAGCAACATTTCCTTTAAATCCCTATGCAAATTGCTCGGCTGTTTTACATGATTCTAAAAGGCCATTTGAGAGTATGGCGAGAAGGATGAGCAATTTTTGCAACGTCGAGCATGAGGGAATGCTGGATGCACTGGTCAAAAAAGCAAAAGAAGCGGACGTGGACGGAGCGATCCTATTTGAAAATACGGGATGCAGAATTGTCAGTTTGGTAATGAGACCTATTAGAGACGCACTCCATGAAGAGCTGGGCATTCCAAGTCTGATCGTCGAGGCTCCGCAGTGCGATCCTAGGGCGATGCCGGTCGAGAGGATGAAGACCCAAATAGAGGCATTCTTGGAATCTTTAGAGTGAACATGTACTTCTGCGGCATAGACATCGGATCTTTGACGACCAAGGTCGTAATAATTGATGAAGAAGATATTGTGGGATATCGGTTCACGAAGAGTGGCATCAATCCCAGAGGCATCATATTGAATCTATATGAAGATACGATCAGAGATTGCGGAATTGATAAAAGAGATGTAAGATTTATCACGGCGACGGGTTACGGCAGAAATGTTGCCACCGCCTTCTTCGCGGATGAGAAGGTGACAGAGATTACTTGCCACGCAAAAGGCGTCAGAAAGATATTTCCCGATTGTCATACGGTGATCGATATCGGTGGGCAAGATTCGAAGGCGATGCGGCTCGATGAGAATGGAAGGGTTCGTTCTTTTGCGATGAACGATAAATGTGCGGCAGGGAGTGGAAGATTTCTTGAAGTCATGGCTAACGCATTGGGCATAAATATAGAAGATATGGGTTCTCTATCCCTAAAATCTAAAAATAGGGTCGCCATCAGCAGTACCTGTACGGTATTCGCGGAGTCCGAGGTGGTCTCTCTGATCGCCGCAGAGAAAGATAAAGAAGATATCATCGCGGGATTGCACGATGCGATCGCTACGAGGGTGAGCGGATTGGCCAAAAATGTCGGCATCGAGGATGAGGTCGTGATGACGGGGGGCGTCGCCAAGAATGTGGGCATGGTCAGATCTTTTGAGAGAAAGATAGGACATACCATTTATATTCCACCCGAGCCACTGATAACCGGAGCTCTCGGGGCGGCTTTGATCTCGAGGGAAAAGTTTTTGGATAGAAAGAGTCGAGAGCTATAACAAAAAAGAATGTGAGAGGGGATCGTCATGAGTGTGGGGAAGACAACAAAAGAGATTTTTGAGGAGAAGTTAAAGGAAAAAAAGCGCATTCCGCTCTACAACCCGGAGGCCATCGAGAAGATTAAAGAGGGCTTCGATGAGTGGAAGAATACGAAGGTGCGAGAGAAGGAGAGAGAAAATTGGGAAGTGACGCCGCATACGATCTTGGGTTCCGAGATCCCAAGAGGGATGCTTTATACACCCTGCGATGTGGCTGATTTAGACTACGAAGCTGATGTAGGTTTTCCGGGGCAGGAACCGTTCACGAGAGGACCATATCCAAACATGTACCGGGGCAGGGTATTCACGATACGCCAGCTCTCTGGGGCAGGATCTCCAGAGGAGACCAACGAGAGGCTGAAGTTCCTCCTTGAATCCGGTGCCACCGGAACGAATCTGGCGCTCGATCTACCCACGGTTCAGATGTTCGACTCGGATGAGCCCGAATCCATCGGTCAGGTGGGGACGGTCGGCGTCCCGATCGACTGCGTTCAGGATATGGAGGTAATATATAAGGATATTCCGATCGATAAGGTGAGTTCTTCCATCGTCACCCATTATCCGAGAAATTCGATGATCATATTCCCCATGTTCTTGGTGATGGCAGAGAAGAGGGGCTACGATTGGAAGACGCTTCCTGGCAGCGTACAGAACGACATCACGATGGAGAATATCGTTCGCAGAGCTCCAGAGTACATACCTCCTGCGGACGACTTCAGGATACAGTGCGACAACATCGAGTTCCTCAGGAAAGAGGTGCCGAGATGGAATTATATCACATTGAACGGCTACAATCTGCGCGAGGAGGGCACCGACGAGATCACGGAGATGGCGGTCGCCTTTGCCAACGGCATTGCGATCCTCGAAGAGATGCAAGAGCGGGGCTATGATCCTGATTGGGTGGCGGAGAGGATGGCATTCTTCTGGAGTGTCAGCAATGACTTCTTCGAGGAGATTGCCAGATTGCGCGCGGCTAGAAGGTTATGGTACAAGATAATGAAGTACAGGTTTGATTCGAAGAAACCGAGGTCTCAGTTGGAGAGATGTCACATACAGACATCCGGTATATCTCTGCAACGAGTGGAACCCTACGACAACGTCATCAGGTCGGCTTTCCAGGCGATGGCCGCAATATTGGGTGGAACTCAGTCTCTGCACGTGGATTCTTATGCCGAGGCATATTCCGTCCCATTGGAGGAGGATTCNTTGNTGGCGCTTCGNACCCAACAGATCATCAACGCCGAGACACAGGTCACGCAGGTGGTCGATCCCCTCGCCGGCTCTTTCTACGTGGAGAAACTGACNAATATCGCGGAAGCGAAGGTTCTCGATCAATTGGAAGAGATCGAGAAGGAGGGAGGTTTCGTCGAGGCGATAGAGAGCGGTTGGATGCACAACAAAATTGCCAGTTACATCGCGAAGGAGCGCAGGGAGATCGATGATGGTACGATAAAGATCGTTGGATACAATTACTTCAGACGCCCTGACGTGAAAGAGCCACCGATCAAATGCCAGGAGGTTTTGGAAGAGAGAAGGCAGAGGCAGATCGAGAAGCTGAAGAAGTGGAGAGCAGAGAGGGACAATGACAAGGTGGAGAGCTGTCTTGGCGCGATCGTGGATGCGTGCAAGTCCGGAGAGAACGTGACATATAAGACGATTGAAGCTGCCAGGGCAGGTGCCACGGAAGGAGAGATGCGAAGAAAGTTTGTAGAGGCGTTTGGGATGTGGAAACAGCCTCTGGTCATATAAGAGGGGTTATGAAAATGAGCGAAAAGAAGATTAAGGTATTATTGTCTGCATATAGCCTTGAGACGCATTCCAGAGGGATCGTCACGGTAGCGAGCATGCTTAGAGATGCGGGAATGGAGATCATCTATATCGGTAACAATCGCCCTGAGCAGATAATCGAGGCGGCCGTTCAAGAAGATGTTGATGTCATTGGTATAAATTCGATGTGTGGTGGCGCATTAGAACTCGGCGGGGAATTGATGAGATCTGCTGAAGAGAAGGGGATAAAAGATAAGGTGGCATTTGCGATGGGAGGGATATTCCCGCCCGAAGATGAATCAAAACTTAAGAAACTTGGCTTTAAAGCCCTTCTAAAGCCGGGTGCAACCTCCGAGGAGGTCGTAGGAGCAGTGAAAGAGATTGTAATCGAGGTGTAGTCTTTTCTTTTTTTCTTTATCTCTCTTTCTTTCTTTTATTTATTCGGCTCCAACCCAGCCAATATCTCATCTGCAGCGGCATAAGGGGTGATCTTTCTTGATGCAATTTTTTTGACGATCATATCTAATTTTCCATTGCTTTTGATCTCTTCCAATACGGATTCTCTTATCCTCTCGGTGACGAGATCTATCAGATCCTCTTTGCATCTCTCCCTCTCTCTCGCGTATAGCATGCCGGTTTCTGTCAGATATCCCCAATGTTTCTCTATCTCGTCCAAAAGTTCTTCGATTCCGTCGTTCTTCAATGCCACGGTCTTCAGCACGGACGGCTTCCACTCCTTCTTAGAAGCCCAATCGAGCATCATCTCCAGTTCCATCACGGCCTCCTCCGCGCCTCTTAAGTCCGCCTTGTTAACGACGATGATATCCGGAATCTCGAACATTCCCGCCTTTATCGTCTGGATGGCATCTCCCAATCCGGGCACGACGACGACCGCGGTGGTGTGAGCAAGTTTTGCGATGTCCACTTCGGCCTGTCCTGCTCCCACGGTCTCTATCAATATGATATCGTATCCGGCGGCGTCAAAAACGTTGACCACCTCACTCGTTGCCTCCGAAAGACCTCCATACGCCCCCCTCGTACCCATACTTCTGATGAAGACATCCTCGTCCAAGAAGTTATCTTGCATCCTTATCCTGTCTCCAAGGATTGCTCCCCCGTGAAATGGGCTCGTTGGATCTATTGCAACCACGGCTATCTTTTTACCTCTCTTTCTCCACCCTTTTATCATCTGATCTACCAAAGTCGATTTTCCGACGCCTGGAGGTCCAGTGATTCCCACGATCTTTCCACTTCCGGTATGGGAATAAAGTTCATCGATGATCTCCTTTGCAACGGGATCTTTGTTCTCGATCAAAGTTATCGCCCTCGATACCGCCCTCTTATTACCGGTCAAGACTTCTTTGGCAAGATCCATTCTATATCGGCCTCTAATATTCTATCCCTTCCCTCGCAAGGACGCCCTCTTTGAATGGATGTTTTATGTCCAAAATTTCGCTCACATAATCAGAGATATCTATTATCTCCTTTGGAGCATATCTACCGGTCAAGACGAGCTCAAGATCCTCCGGTTTCTTCTCTATAACGTCCAACAATTCTTCTACGGAGAGTAGTCCGTAGTCGATCGCAACGTTTATCTCGTCGAGTATCAAGAGGTCATATTCTCCACTCTCTACGACCCTTTTTGCGTACTTTAATCCCTCTTGGGCAAACTCAATATCGATCTTATCTGGATTTTTTTTGTTCACAAAGGATGCCCTTCCAAACTGTTTTATCTCAAAATTTTTGAGCAACTTCGATGAATTTATCTCCCCGTATCTCGAATCTCCTCCCTTCATGAACTGTATCATAGAGACTTTTAAACCGTGACCTACCGCTCTCAATGCCATCCCTAAAGCAGAAGTCGTCTTTCCCTGCCCATCTCCGGTCTTTACGTGTATAAATCCTTTCTTTTCCGATTCTTTTTTATCTTCTTTCAAAACTTTTTTATCTTCTTTCAAAATTCGATCACCTTCTAAATGATGACGCCAAAAGGAGAGATCCATCAGAGAAGATAAAAATTTCGGTTATACTCGTCTCCAAAGTAAGAAAACATTTATATCAAACCGGAGCGATTGTTGCCAGAAAGGGCATAGAGAGGTGTAAAAGTGAGAGATGTGGCAATAGTTGGTACGGGCCAGACGAAGTTTGGAAGGTGGGATAAATCGAACACCGAACTCTTCTGTGATGCAGCACTGGAGGCGATGGAGGAGGCAAACGTAGATCAGAAGGATATAGAAGCGGTATATGCGGGCGCCGTATTTCCAGGATTTGAGGAGGGGCAGACCAATATAGGGGGTCATTTAGTTGGATCGCTACACTTGGGAAACATACCATCGACGAGGTTTGAGGGCGCATGCTGTTCCGCCACCGTTGCGATAAGAGACGCGTACATATGGGTTGCGTCCGGATACTATGATATCGTCCTGGCCGGGGGAACGGAGCGGGCACTCTCGATGGGGACACCGTTTGCAACGAAGACGTTTGCGATGGCTAACGATTGTAAATATGAAGGAAACGTAGGAATAACATTTCCCGGTGTCTTTGCGATGGCTGCGAGGCGTTACTCAAAGATCTATGATATACCACTGGATAAGCTCAGGGAGAAGATGGCACATGTATCGATGAAGAATCATAAACATGGCGCGTTGAATCCTCTGGCACAGTTCTATCAGAAGATGGGAAATTTAAAGGTTGAAGACGTGGTAAATGCGAGGATGGCATGTGATCCTCTGACGCTCCTGGACTGTTGTCCGTTCTCCGATGGTGGAGCCGCAACGATCATCACATCCGCGGATATCGCGAGGAGATATACGGATGAACCGATTTACATTTTGGGTGTGGGGCAGGGATCGGCTGGTCATCTAGGTGCACAGGAAGACCTCACGAAGCCTGCTTCTCGTGTCTTCTCTTCCAGATCGGCGTTTAAACAGGCCGGGCTTGGTCCAAAGGATATAGATATCATGGAGATTCACGATTGCTTCACGTCTGCCGAGATAATCGCGAGCGAGGCGATTGGATTCTTCGATTGGGGTAAGGGAGCAGACGCAGTGGAGGAAGGTCAGACGGATATGGGCGGAAGACCCGTCATAAATCCGGATGGTGGATTGATGGGTAAGGGTCATCCGATAGGTGCGACGGGTGCGGCTCAGGTCCACACGATCGTTGAGGAGATGAAGGGTAAAGCTCCGAAGGGAAACCAGGTTGATCCAGTGCCGGAGATCGGGATGACGGATACGCTCGGTGGAGGCTTCAACACGCTGGCTCATCTCATACTTGGGAGATCAAGGAGGTGAAATAGAGATGAAGGAATATTACGTCTTGACGGCAAAGGATTTCTATGATGGGTTGAAAGAGGACAAGCTTCTCGGATTGAGGTGCAAGGAATGTGGACAGATAACGTGCCCTCCCTTGCCTACGTGTCAGTGGTGTGGATCTATAGATCTGGAGAAGACGGAATTGAGCGGAAATGGGGAGATACTGACGTTTACACTCACAGACGTACCTCCGGAAGGATTCGAGCCACACTATATCGTCTGTCTGGTAAGATTAGATGAGGGGCCGACGATCATGGGTAGGCTCGATTATGATGCGGAGAAGGTCACGGTGAAGTATGAAAGATCTCAAGAACTGATCGGGAAGAAGGTGAAGGCAGGGCATGTCGTTCTTCCTGCGGACAAATACTCGATGGGAGAGAAGCTCGTTCCATTGTTTAAAGTGGTATAAAAAGAAGATAAAGAGAGGAGGTTTTAAAGATGGAGATAAAGAAGGTTTGCGTCGTTGGTATTGGCGTTATGGGTAATGGCATAACACAGGTCTCTGCACAGGCAGGTTACGATACATCTGTCGTGGATTTGAGTGATGAGATCCTTCAAAGGGGTCTTGGAAACATAACGAAAAGCCTCTCGAAGTTCGTAGAGAAGGGGAAGCTCACAGAAGAGGAGATGGAAGAGGTCGTAGGGAGGATAAAGCCGACGACTGATCTAAAGGAAGGTGCGAAGGATGCCGATTTCGTCATCGAGGCGGTCTTCGAGAGAAGCGATGCGAAGAAAGAGGTATTCAAAGAACTGGATGAGATATGCCCACCAGACACCATTCTTGCGAGTAACACTTCCACGATACCGATTTCTTTGCTTGGATCGGCGACGAAACGCCCAGAGAAAGTTATGGGTACTCACTTCATGAACCCTGTGCCACTGATGCGCGGCGTCGAGATGATCAGGTCGCTTGCTACGTCTGAAAATACGTTGAATACATCGCTTGAGTTTATACAATCGCTAGGCAAGGAGACTGCAGTTGTTAAAGACTCGCCAGGCTTTGTGACGAACAGACTCATGCCACTAATCCTCAACGAGGCGGCAAAGATGTATGAAGAGGGGCTTTCTACCGTAGAAGATGCGGATAAGATCGTGAGACTTTCGTTCAACTGGCCGATGGGGCCATTTCAGCTCTTCGACCTGATCGGCATCGACACGATCTGTGATGTCCTCGAGGCGGTTTACACAGAGACCGGCTGGGAAAGATACAAGCCCGCGCCTATCATCAGGCGGATGGTAGAGGTAGGATGGACAGGAAGAAAAGCAAAAAAGGGTTTTTATGAATATACGGGATGGTGGTAGACGTGGCATTTGAGACAATAATATATGAAAAGAAGCCTCCCATCGCAAAGATCACGTTGAACAGGCCTAAGGTGCTAAACGCGGTGAATGAGAAGTTAGTCGCGGAACTTGGAGAGATTGTGGAAGCTATAGAAAAAGACAAGGATATAAGGGTGGCCATCATCACCGGGACGGGGAGGGCGTTTGCCGCCGGTGCTGATATCACGATGTTCAAAGGTAAGAACTATCTCGATGTCAGGAAGGTAATCGAGAAGGGAAAGAACATTTTGGCAAGGATGGAAGAGATGGGTAAACCGTTCATCGCCGCATTGAACGGTCTAACGCTCGGTGGAGGGTGCGAGATATCGATGGCGTGTGATATTCGGATAGCCTCCGAAAAGGCAAGATTTGGGCAACCAGAGATAAATTTGGGTCTGATACCAGGGTGGGGCGGCACACAGCGTTTGACAAGACTCGTCGGAAAGGGAATGGCGAAGAAGATAGATCTGACAGGCGATATGATCGGTGCGGATGAGGCGAAGGCAATCGGGCTGGTCGATGAGGTGGTGCCCGCGGATAAGTTGGAAGATTCTGTAGAGGCACTGGCAGAAAAATTGGCATCCAAGCCACCCATAACCGTAAGATGTGTGCTGGATGCGATAAACAAGGGGTCAGAGATGCCTTTGAAAGAGGCACTCTCTTTCGAGACGGATGAGTTTTTGATCTCTTTTGCATCGGAAGATGCGAAAGAAGGAATATCCGCGTTTATAGAGAAGAGAAAAGCCACGTTTAAGGGGAAATAAATAAGATGGATTTTGGGCTGACTGAAGAAGAGAAGGACATCAGAGGGGCCGCGAGAGAGTTTGCAGAGAAGGAATTTCCTGATAGGGCGAGGGAATGCGATTTAAATGATGAATTTCCGAGGGATATATGGAAGAAGGCATGTGATTTAGGTTTCGTTGCCCCTTATGTACCTGAGGAGTACAATGGCGCAGGAATCGGTTATATGGGCACATGCATCATCGTAGAGGAGTGTACAAGGTTCGATCCAGGAATTGGGGGTATTCCGATGATGATCGCTCTTGGATCCGAGGTCGTCATGTTATACGGGACAGAAGAAGAGAAGGAGAAATATCTCTCGAAGATACCTACCGGAGAGAATATCTGCTGTTTTGCCGTCACAGAGCCAGATGCGGGAAGCGACGTCGCAGGGATAAAAACGACTGCCGTCAAGGATGGAGATGAATGGGTTTTGAATGGAAGTAAGATGTTCATCACGAACGGAACGATCGCGGACTGGGGGATATTTCTCGCGATAACGGATCCAGATGAGAAAAAGGTTCACAGAAGGTTCAGCACCTTCATCGTCGATATGGATAAAGCAGGGGTTAATGCCACGAAGATACGTGGTAAAATGGGGCTTAAGGCATCTGATACAGCAGACATCTCTTTGAGTGATGTGAGGGTTCCAGAGGAAAATCTCCTGGGGGAGAGGAGAAGAGGATTCTACAACGTGATGGGGTTTTTCGATAGGAGTAGGGTGTATATCGGGGCGATGGGAGTCGGCATTGCACAGGGGGCACTCGATCTCGCCCTAAAATATGCGAAAGAGAGGAAGACATTCGGGAAACCTCTTGCATCCAATCAGGGGATACAATTCGAGCTCGCAGATATGAAGACGAGGGTCGAGGCGTCGAGGAATTTGGTTTATAAAGGTGCCTGGGCGACAGACAACGGTATTGCAACTCCGATGGATGTCGCGATAGCCAAATGGTATGCTTGCGAGTCCGCGGTGAAGAACTGTGATCAGTCCCTTCAGATACATGGAGGATACGGATACATAGACGAATACGACATAGAAAGGTTTTATCGAGCGGCAAAAGTCACAGAGATCTTTGAAGGTGCAAAACAGATAGAAAAGATGATAATTGCGAGAGGGCTTCTCGCATAATTTTTTATTTTTTTATCATTTAGCTTTAAGATCTCTTCTTTTTATCTTACCTGTGGTTTCACCGAGAATCATCCCTCAAATTCTGAGAACCTTATACCATCTGGATCTATATTTCTTATCAGTACCATATCCTCAGACGTTGGAGTTGTAGTAACACCGTATTTCCCGACAATGGGTGCAAAACTCATGTTCTCCACCACATCTTTGACGCTTACGTCTTTATGAACGCTCTTAAGAACCAAGTATCCCTTTTCTACCATAAATACGGCTTTATCAGTGATTATTGTAACCTCCTTATCTTTTCCTTCCTCGTAACCGAGTCCCGTGAGAAAGTTGAGGCGATCCACGAAAACTCTCTTCGAATGGTGCGTCGTCCATAAAATTAGCTTTTTAACCAGTGGAGTTAAGAACGAAGTTGCCGCACCGCCTGGCAGTTTAATCTTAGGTCTCTGGTAATCACCTATACAGGTAAGATTCGTGTTCCCTCTCGAATCGATCTGAGCGCCGCCCAAAAACATTGCCGTTAGTTTTCCCTTTGATGCAAGATCAAAAGTTTCAATCAGTTCTATAACGGCCTTTGCCCCTACGAAATGATCTGGGTCCGCGGAAGAGAGCCTTAGACGATATCTATCTGGATTGGGATCAAGCCCCTCTGAAACCGGGAAGAATACCAAGTCTGGTGCGTGTGATGCCTTTGCAAGGTGCATTGCAATCGCGGGGAGCGGCGAACCAAGCCCATGAAGCACCGTATCGCCATCTGCAAGTGTCTGCGCCATCGCTTTAATCATTATATCTGCGATTTTAATTTTCATCTTCCTCCCCTCTCAACCACCTTTCAATGAATTCATCAAATCTGCCCGCTCTGCACATCGAGACGTAATTCTTTACAAACCCGTAGTCTGGAGGGTAATAGTTATAACATGCGGTGGGATACGCTCCTTTCGGTACGTGTACGACGGCAGCCGTATAGAAGTAAGGAATCGTGTTTCTCTCAGGATGCCCAACAAAATATTTGGTATCCACGATCTCTTCTGCGGTAATTATCAGCGTTTTTGCAGATTTGGCCTTGTAGACATCCTCAAATCTTGCACCTTCTATACTCGCGTTTCCAAATTTATCGGCCTTTTGAACGTGAATGACCGCAACATCTGGAATAATCGCTTTTACAGCCACGATCTTCTCACCCGAAAATGGATCATCGATAACTCTCCACGTCCCCTTCTTTTCATGTAGAGGGAGAAGATCTGTTCCGATGATTCCTTTTACGGGTACAAAAGGCATCCCCATTGCTCCCGCTCTAAGCCCATTCGTTATGGCGCCACACGTGGTCTCTAAATACTCTATCTCACCTTGTTCTGCGGCTCTTCTGAAGTTGGGAGCTAGCCCAAGCAACTCTAAGCCTAACATTGCAAATCTTACTCTCTTTACAGCCCCAGCCCCAATTAGAATATCGAAATCAATCCCAGGTTCCCTATCGATGATAGAGAGCTCTTTCCTCTTCGCTTTAACTATCTCTTTGACAAACGCCATCGGAGCACGGACCATCGATACCCCACTCAACGTGACGCTATCCCCATCATGAATCAGACCTATGGTCTCCCCTACACCCATTAATTTCGTTTCCATAAAAGAACTATCTTTGAGTATGTCCTTCCCATTCCTTTCTCTTCAGTTCTCCTCTTTTTATCTTTCCACTTATTGTCTTGGGCAATTCTTCTACATATTCAATTTTCCTGGGGTATTTGTAAGGAGCAGTAACCTTCTTGACATGATCCTGCAGATCCCTGGTGAGATCCTCTGATGGTTTATGCCCCGGGGCAAGAATAACAAATGCCTTAACCACCTCACCCCTGGTTGGGTCGGGGCTGGACACCACTGCCGCCTCAACGACGGCAGGATGCTCCACCAGGGCACTTTCAACCTCAAATGGCCCAATACGATATCCGGATGCAAGGATCACATCGTCCCCCCTTCCCACAAACCAGAAATAGCCGTCTTCATCACGGTAGGCCCTATCACCCGTAAAATACCAGTCCCCCCTAAATACTTCCTTCATCTCCTCCGGTTCTTTCCAATATTCCTTAAATAATCCCGCAGGGTAGTTAGACTCTATTCTTATCGCGACATTCCCCTCTACACCAGAAGGTACCTCCTTATCATCATCGACGATTGAGACCTGTAGCGTGGGTACAGGTTTGCCCATAGAACCCAATTTTATAGGCATGCACCGATAGTTTGATAATACGGGTACCGTCTCTGTCTGGCCATAGAAATCATGGATATCCAGTCCCGTATTTTCCTTCCAAACCCTTATCACCTCCGGGTTTAAAGGTTCCCCAGCGCCGACCGTATGCCTGAGAAGAGAGAGATCATACTTCGAGAGATCCTCTAAAACCATCAGTCGGTAGACCGTCGGAGGTGCGCAGAGAACGGTTACCCCATACTTCTCAATGAGACGCAGAGTTAAATCTGCATCGAACTTTCCCCGGGCGTCGTGTTGGAAGAGGGCTGCCCCACAGATCCACTGACCCCACGTTGCCCACGATGACTTTGCCCAGCCAGTCTCTGTTATGGTGTAATCCAGATCCGTGGGTTTATCGTCGTGTGCAAAGAACCCGGTGAGATAATGAGCTGCCGGATAGGAATGAGTGTGCAAGACCATCTTAGGATACCTAACCGTTCCAGAGGTGAAGAAAAGTATCGCTGTATCGTCCTTCTTTGTAGGTTCGACCTCGTCCCTGCCTAGGTATCTGGATTTCTTATCCATCTCCTTCTCATAGTTTATCCACCCATCCAGTTCCTCGTCGATCAGGATCTTATGTTTTAAGGTGGGGCATCTATCCGTCACCTCTTCTACCTTCCCTGCATTCTCAGAATTGGTGATCACACAAGAGATCTCAGCTCTATTTACACGGTATTCTACATCGCCCGGAGTACACATGGTGGTCGCGGGGCAGGGGACTACCCCCAACTTCACCATCCCTATAAGCGCCACATACCACTCCGGTATTCTGGGTAGCATAACAAATATCCTTTCACCCTTCTTTATTCCCAGATCTCGAAGAATGTTGGCAAATTTATTGGAAAGCACCTTTAAGTCCCAAAATGTATAGCTCCTGGGATTCTTCCCCGCTTGATCAACAGAGAGCAATGCAAGTTTGGTCCTATCCTCTGCCCATTTATCTATCACGTCAAAGCCATAGTTGTAGTATTCGGGCACATTCAATCTAAATTCTCGATAGGTTTTATCGTAGTTTTCCATATTTGGCTTTACATATTCTCTTTCATACTTCAATAGGATCGCCTCTCAGATTTATTCTTCCTATTTCTTTACCAGCTCTTTTACCTTATCGATGGCGGTTGGATCCTCCAGACCCGAGATGTCACCTTTAATACCTCCATAGGTCACGATCTCCCTTAGAAGGCGGCGCATTATCTTCCCACTGGGGGTCTTTGGCATGACATCGGTAAAGTAAATTCTTGATGGAATAGCTATCTTGCCTATCATATCGGTTATGGAATCCATGATCCTTTGCTCAAACTCTTCCGAAGGCTCATGGTTTAATTGGGGCGTGACAAAAGCTATGGGTGTTAGACCCTTAATCGGATCTGGAGCTCCAACGACCGCCGCCTCAACCACTCCACCACACCTAGTTATCGCGCTTTCTATCTCCATGGTGCTCAACCTATGCCCAGCCACATTTATAACGTCATCCAATCTTCCTAGAACCCAGAAATGGCCATCCTTATCTCTGACCGCCTGATCGTAGGTGTAGTAACACCCCTCTATCTCTGTAAAGTACTCTTTGATGTACCTCTCAGGTTCATTCCAAAGGGTCCTAACGCACATGGGAATGGGCCTTCTCATGACGAGATTCCCAGGCGTTTCATCCGGTATCTTCTCCCCATTCACATCCACAACGTCCATATCGGCACCCAAAAATTGAATGCCACAGGAGCCAGGCTTCATTGGGGTTATCCAAGCCGCCGAAGCCAATGGACAGCCAGCCGTCTCAGTTTGTCCCCACGTGTTATTGACGTATATCTTCTCTTTCCCAAGAACTTCGTACGTCCAGTGCCAAGCTTCTGGATTTAAAGGCTCTCCCACAAACGTCACCACATCTATGCATGATAGATCGTATGGTCTCATGTATTCTTCTCCGTATCTCATCAGCATTCTGACAAGCGTAGGAGCCGTAAAGATCTTATTCACCCTGTATTTATCCACGATCTGGTAGAACCTATCAGGTTTGGGATAGTCCATGGCGCCCTCGTAAAATATGGTCGTAACGCCATTTGCAAGAGCTCCTGCTATGCCCCAGATGTGGGAGGTCAACCACCCTATATCTGCCGTACACCAGAACACATCATCTGGGTGGTGATCCATGTGGTATTTCGCGTATACGTAGTTGTTGAGCACGAAGGCAACGCTCGAATGTACGACCCCTTTAGGCGAGCCTGTAGTACCGCTCGTGTAAAAGACTATCCCCGGCTCGTTTGCCTCCATCGGCTCAGGCGGACAATCGATGCTTGCGCCCCTCATCAGATCGCTCCAATAGTGATCTCTTTCCTCTTTCATCGGCGTTTTCATATTGCCCACTCTTCTGCAGACGATCACATTTTCAACTGTCTTGACGTCTCTTATGGCTTCATCTACCTTCGATTTGAGCTCTATTATCCTGCCACGTCTATATGCACCATCTGCGGTTATGACCACCTTGGGACCATAGCGTATTAACCTATCTCCAAGTGACCTGCCGGAAAAGCCCGAAAAGATCGTGTTGAACAAAATGCCCAATCTGTAGCAAGCTAGAACAGCGATAACCGTTTCGGCTAGATTAGGTAAGAATATGGCAACGGTATCCCCTTTTCTAAGTCCTAAACCTTTTAGAACATTCGAGAATTTGCAGACCTCTGCGTGAAGCATCCTGTACGTGTAAAACTTCGTATCTCCATTCTCTCCTTCCCATATGAGTGCTAATCTGTTGCCAGCTTCCTCCCCCAGATGCCTATCAATGAGATTATAGCAGGGATTCATGACGCCATTCACGAAAAATTTGAAGTGAGGGAATGAACCTTCCATGACTTTATCCCATCTCTTGATCCAATGGAGCTCGCTGGCCACATCGGACCAAAATTTTGAGGGATTCTTCCAAGATTCTTCGAGCAAAAAGCTAAAATTTTCTACGGATCCCGCCACCGATTTGCCTGCTTTCTCCGGATCGGGGTAGTAGAGATGGGCGCCCTTTATCATCTTGAGCTCGTTTGTTCTTCCTCCTTTCTCGTCTATCATGCTATCACTATTATATCCCCAATATTTATAGCTTATTTATAATTCTCGTTCATCTTCTTTTTCACCAAAATTTTATAACTTCCCCAGTATCTGACTAGATATGACCATCTTCTGGGCCTCCTTCGTACCCTCATATATCTCCGTGATCTTCGCGTCTCTGTACACCCGCTCTACGTCGTACTCTGCCATGTATCCATAGCCACCGTGCAACTGCATCGCCTCATCCGAGACCTCGACCGCCACACGCCCGGCATACCATTTTGCCATCGATGTGAGTTCTGGATCTATTCTTCCCTGATCGAAATTCCAAGCGGATCGGTAGAGGAGCGATCTTGCAGCCTCTATCTTCGTCGCCATCTCGGCTATTTTGAACTGGTTCGCCTGGAAAGACCCAATCTTTGCCCCAAATTGTTCTCGCTGTTTTATGTAATCGACAGCTTTATCAAAGGCACATTCTGCGATTCCAAGCGCCTGAGACCCGATCTCTATCCTGCTCTCATCGAAGAATTCCATCGCCTGATAGAATCCCCTATTCTCCTGCCCAACGAGGTTCTCCTCCGGAACCGCCACATCGCTGAATGCCACCTCGCAGGTGCTTGTGCATCTGATCCCGAACTTAACACCCACGTCTGCTATAGATACCCCCTCAATCTTCTGGAGATCATCCACGACGATCATGCTCTGTCCTCTATGTTTTGCTCCCTCTTTTGTCTGTGCCAACGTGGTTCCGAAGTCAGCTATAGCGCCGTTCGTGATGAAGGTCTTCGTTCCATTGATTATCCAGTTCCCGTTATCCTTTTTAGCAGTCGTGTCCGACGTGGCTATATCGGTTCCGTGGTTCGGCTCGGTGAACATACCCGAAGATACCCATTCTCCACTTGCCACCTTCGGCAGATACCTCGATTTCTCTTCTTCGTTTCCGAATCTTAAGATCAGCTCGCTCGCAAATTTCGGTATAAACGTTCCCGTGCCCAGCGTGGAATCCGCCCTGCATAGCTCCTCAACGATCAACGTGTTTTCAAAGATGCCGAGCCCCTGACCACCGTATTCTTCCGGAAAGTGGACGCCGATAAATCCGGTCTCTGCCGCTTTCTTATAGAGTTCCAACGGTACTTTATGTTCTTGATCGCATTCCCTCGCATAATCTATATCAAACTCCTTCTTCGCAAATTCTCTTACTGCACTAACGATGTCTTCTTGCTCTTCTGATAGCCCAAAATCCATCTTTTTCACCCTTTTTATTATATCCTGCCTTGAGGCTTCTTCTTTATATTTTAAGGTTTTCTTTTCCTGCTATTCTCTCCAATCCCACAAATTTTTAGATGGCCCACGTCGTCATGACCTTCTTTTTGAGTGTAAATATCTGCTTTTACTAAATTTTCAGCGTGTGGTTGTTGTATAAATTGGATAACATCAGTCTGAAAAGAGTATTTATAACTGTTCAAGAAGGTTCTGCAAAGCCATCTTTAAATTTAGAGATGACCTTCCTTATCTCATCAACGGAAGTGTCTTCTTCGATGGTGGAAAGGTCTCCGAGTTCATCGTCGGTCCAAAGTCTCTTCATGATCCTCCTCATGATCTTACCGCTTCTAGTTTTTGGAATAAGCTCCACGAATTCAATGGTCTTGAAGAGGATGAATGGTCCAATTGTTCTCCTGACATGATCTATCAACTCTTGCCTCAAAGAATTAGATGGCGAATACCCCGGCATCAGAGAAACAAATCCCAATGCTACCTCTCCTCTTAATTCATCAGGTATTCCAACCACTGCTGCTTCGGTTATTGCAGGATGAGAAACAAGCGCGCTCTCGATCTCTACGGTGCCTATCCTATGCCCTGAGATCTTTATGACTTCGTCCGATCTACCGTCAAAGAATATATACCCTTCATGATCCATATGGGCCGCATCCCCGGTAAAATACATCCCTTTAGTAAATAACCTATTTTCCCAGTATTCACTTTGGTATCTCTCGGGGTCCATCCAGAGTGTAGGGGTCATGCCAGGAACTGGATTCTTGAGGGCCAAGATGCCTTTCTGCATATGCTCGGCTTTCTGTCCGGTGCGTTCATCCAAGATCTCGGGTATTACTCCTGGCATGGGAAGACCAGCGGAGCCTGGCTTGAATAGTGATTTAGCATCTCCTATCGGATATCCAAACATAGATCCAGGTACTTCGGTTTGCCACATGTGGTCAAAAACAGGTATTTTCTCATTAAAAACATCCTTGTAAAGCCAATTCCATACATCTGGATTCAGCACCTCACCCGCACAAACCACGCGTTGGATAGATCTCAAATTGCACTTCTTGGCTTCCTCCACTCCCAACTTGCGCAATACCCTTACTCCAGTAGGCGCCATCCAAGGAACGGTGACCCCATGCTTCTCCATCATCTTCCACCAAAGATCTGGCGTGGGATAATCCGGAACTCCATCATATAATATGGTGGTACATCCTACGAGCAACGGACCAAATACTAGGTAAGATTGACCTACAATCCAACCTATGTCTGAAGTATTGAAGATGATGTCTTCAGGATCCAATCCATAAACCCATTTAGCCGTCCAGTACACCCATATCTGGAATCCTCCATGCACGTGGACTACAGGTTTTGGTTTGGCCGTCGTACCAGATGTGCACATCACAAAGAGCGTTTCATTGGCTTCAAGCTGTTCAAAATCGCTGCTGTATCCTCCTCCTTTCTGCTCAAACTCTTCTAACCAGATATCTCTCTCTGACGTCATGGGAAGTTGTTTCTCTGGAAGTTGTCTCCTAAGCACTATGAAATTCACTTGATTCCTTACAGCACGCGGGAGCATATCGAGCGCTTGATCTATATTGCTCTTCAACGCAAGGATTTTGCCCCTTCTAACGGAAAAATCCTGGGTAAAGATCAATTTGGGCGTAGTTAGTTCTATCCTATCAGCTATGGCTCTGGGTGAGAATCCTGCGAAGACTGTTGTGGAGATCGCGCCTATTCTGGCACATGCCTGAAGTATGGCGATAGCTTCGATCGTGGTAGGCAAATAAAGTAATACTCTATCTCCTTTGGTTATGCCACAACCTCTAAGCGATGCAGAATATTTTTTCACAAGATCAAAGAGCTGGCCATAAGTGATCTTCCGCGAGATCCCTAGCTCTGGCATCTCGTATATGTAGGCGGTCTTATTGGAATATCTCTGCTTGTAATCTACACAATTGTATCCCGCATTCGTGTGCCCTCCGGAAAACCATTTGAATTCAGGATACTCTCGCTTGAGAACCTTGTCCCATCTCTTGAACCAATATATGTCAGCCATAGATTCTTCAGTAAGATCGTTCCAGAAACTTTCGGGATCCTTTATTGAGTGTTCATAGAGTGTTTGATACTCTGCCAGATTAATCCACCCCATCTATTATCACCCTCATACAACTTTTTTTCATTATATTAACTTAAAAACTTTCCCTATATCACCACTTTTGTAAATTTTCAAATGTTTTTGTCTTTATAGAGCGGTGAGTTTCAGAAACTTAGACGAATTTTCGAGGTCAAATCTGACGACGCCCACGATTACATCTTTGCCGACAGCCTCAGAAATTCTCGCGACCTCGCTATTTCCAAAAGCAGAACAAAGTTCGATCACCTTTACGCCTTTTTTAACCAAGTCTTTGCTTATTTTTACCGCTTCTTCGATATCTTTAACACATACAACCGTAAGTTCTATCAGTGGCGCGCTTACAGTCGCTCTATGCTTTTCCGGATCTGATTCTGGCAACATTGCCATAAATGTCGCTTTTAATTTCATCTTTTATTCACCTCCTTTTATATTTCCTGTTAAAAATGTTGGACAATCCCTTTTATATAATCTCTTCCATCCTTAAAAGTCTCTCCGCCCACTTAAGCTTCTTCCTCTTTACCTCGCCGACATTCGGATCATTGAAGTAGAAACCGACCAATCTTATCTCTTCAGCCCCAAAATATTTAGCCAAGAATACGCATCTGTCTCCATCCGTGAAACCGCCGAAGTTATATATCTTATCGAACGGTCTTGCTTGTGTCGTTCCGATGGCATTCCTAAATTTGAAAGAATATCTTTCTATTTTATCTATATTATCTCCGTGCGCGTGTATCACGACTAAAGAGCCTGATTTATTCGCCTTTAAGAGATCTTCCACGTCTCCATCCAGATCAGTGACGATTATATGGGGAAGGATCCCGATTGAGAGGAGAGAGGAAGTTGCCCCATCCGCAGATATTATTATTCTTTCCTTTAAGTCTTCTTTCTTCAATTCCTCTATCAGTGTATGTGCTTTTCCACATACAATAACCCTTCTACCTTCTATCGTCAGTTTTATCTTCTCGTACGCCTTTTTTATATCAAGATCTCGCAAAAGTCCCGATAAGATAGATGCACTTCTCTCGTCTTCTGCCCTCTCAAAACCGAAATCTTTCAATATCTCTTCATAAATCGGCTCCCACGTGGA